>JAGVEP010000158.1 GCA_020058145.1 Phycisphaerae bacterium
CGATTTCGCCCTGGCGCTCGGCGAGGCGCAGGGCCCACGGGCGGCGGCACGGGTCGATGCGGTGGGATACCAGGCGTTGCCCCTGAGCGGTGAACTGCCGGAACGTCCGGCGCGGGCGATCCCGCGTGGGGCCGTGGCGAAGGAACCCGTGCCAGGCCAAAAACCGCGTGCGGGCAAGTCTCGTTCGCGATCCGGGGCACCCGAGAAGGGGAAGGACTCGGAGTCGGTTGATTCGTCCGCGTCAGAGGCCAGGCCAACCGGAAAGGCGTCCGGCGCGGGCCCGGGCGCTGCCGGCACACTTTCTGAGATAATCTCCGCGCACCTCCAGATTGAGGTGGCCGGGCTGCCCGCCGAGTGCGCCGCGGTGGTCGAGCGTGAAAAGTTGCGTGACGAATTCCCGGCCGTCGCGACGTGGATGCTGGGGATGGAGGACCTCGCGGTGGTTTTTCGTCCACGGCCGAGCGAGCACGTGGCCGGTTGGCTGACGCACGACGCGTGCCTGGTCGTGCGGCTGCGAGGTGAGCGCGCGACGATTGTGGGGGGGAATCTGCTGGAAGCGCTGGGAATCCCGGCACGTAGATGACACGAACCGCGGTCGCTCGTTACCCACCCGGCCGCAAACCTCCGCCGAGCAGCAACTCGTTCAGGCTCCCCGACCGAAAGCCGCGCAGGTCGAGCGTCACGTACTGAAAGCCCAACTCGCGCAGCCGCGCATCGATGCGCGCGCGCAACGCGGGATCAACGCAGCGACCAAGGTCCGCAGCCGAAATTTCGATCCGCGCCAGGCGCTCATGGTGGCGTACGCGGCATTCCCGAAAGCCAAGCTCGCGCAGAAACGTCTCGGCAGCGTCGATCCGGCGGAGTTTTTCCGGCGTGACCTGTTCGCCGTAGGGTAGCCGGGAAGCCAGGCAGGGCGACGCCGGCTTATCGTGGATCGACAGGCCGAGTTCGACGGCGATGGCGCGGAGATCGGCCTTGGTAATGCCGGCGTCGGCGAGCGGAGCGGCAACGTGCTGCTCGCTGGCCGCCTCGAGGCCGGGGCGGTAGTCGCCCAGATCGTCGGCGTTCGTGCCGCTCAATACCGCGCGGAAACCGCGCGCAGCCGCCAGCGGAATGAGCTTCGCATACAGCTCGGTCTTGCAGAAATAGCAGCGGTTGGTCGGATTGGCGGCGTAGTTGGGGTCGGCCAGCTCGGCGGTGTCGAGAAATTCGTGCTGCGCCCCGATTTCGCTGGCCAGCCGGGCAGCGTCGGCGAGTTCCATGCTGGCGACGCTGGGACTGCGCCCGGTGACAGCGAGCACCCGCTCGCGTCCGAGCGTCATGACGGCCACTTTCAGCAACAGCGCGCTGTCCACGCCGCCGGAGAAGGCCACCACCACCGAGCCCAGCGCGTGCAGCCGCTGCTGGAGGGCGGCGTACTTCTCAGCTAGCGACGGGGTCATGGTCCTCTTGGCCGGCCCCGGATACCGCACGGCGGCGCATCAGTGCCAGCAACACCCCGCTGAGGACGTAGGCGCACGCCAAGGCCACGAGGAGCATTTCGAACGAGTACCACCCGAGCGCGAGCACCGCGATCAGCCAGACGAGGTGCGTGGGCGGATGCTTGCGGCGGATGTAGACGTTGAAAACGTGTACATAGTCTAGCCGGCTGACCATCAGCAGGCCGACGATGAACGCTGTAATGGCGATGCCCCAACGAGACACATCCGCCCAGTCTCCAGACCCCGAACTGCGCAGGTGTTCGTGCAGAGCCAGCAACGCGACCACGACGGCGGCGGCGCCGGGACTGGGCAGGCCGCTGAAAGCCCGATGCGCCTCCTCGCTTTTGACGTTTTCGGCGTTGAAGCGTGCGAGCCGGATGGCCGCACAACTTAGGTAGACTACCGCGCAGGCCATGCCGATCCGGAACTGGAGCCGCGAAGCGTCGGGCACGTTCTCGCCCTCGCCGAGGGCCGGCCTCAGGAGCAGGGTGATAAACAGAGCGGCCGGCGCGACGCCGAAGCTGACGATGTCGGACAGCGAATCGAGCTGGGCGCCGAACTCGCTTGTGCGGCGGGTCAGACGCGCCAGCCGTCCATCCAGGGCGTCGAAGACCATCGCCAGGACGATCAAGTAAGCCCCGGCGGCGATGTGCGTCGAGAAAAGCTGCTCGAAGCGCGGGTAGAAGAAGCGGGGTTGGATGGCAAACGCCGTCGCGTACTCGGCCCGCACCGACAGCAGGCAGCAGAATAGCGCAAAAAAACCGCAGAGCAGATTACCCAGTGTCGCCGCCGCCGGCAGCAGGCTGATGCCAATCAGGCGGCGGCGTGGGGGGCGCTCGACTTCGAGACCCGTGCGGGTTTCACGGTCAACAATCACGCCTTCTCCAGCGTCCGCCAGTGGGCGAGCACGGTCAGGCCCGCGTGGGCTCGATCGCCCACCTCGACGAGTACTTCCCAGCGCGAATCGTGCGGCAGGCAGACTTCCGTACGCGACCCGAGCTTTATCATACCGAAACGCTGGCCGGCCGTCAGGCGGTCACCGGCCTTAACGGCGCAAACGATGCGCCGCGCGAGCACGCCGGCGATTTGCCGCACGCGGATCGGGCCTGGCAGCGGTGCCACGGGCTCAACAGTGATTGTATTGCACTCATTCTCCGTGTCCGCGGCCGGATCGAGGGCGTTGCCGAACTTGCCGGGGCGATACTCGACGGCCGTGACCTGCCCCGCGCACGGACTGCGATTTACGTGTACGTTGAAGACGCTCAGAAAGATCATGATCCGCAGACCGCGGCGACCATCGGGCAGCGCCACATCGTCCGTGACCTCGACCACCTTGCCGTCCGCGGGAGCGAGAACCAGGTCGGCCGCCCGCGACGGCTCACGGGCCGGATCACGGTAGAAACCGAGCAGCGCCAGGGTCAGCAGCGCGGGAACAATCGCCCAGACAGTGAAAAACGCCACCGCAGCGGTGAGGAGGCCACCCAGCACAGCAATCAGGGTCACCTCCATCCGGGCATACGGGGCCATCTTGATTCTCCGCCGGCTAATGTCCGGTGCCGCCCTCGGGGACGGCGCTGAACAATTCATTGATCACACGAGCTACGCCGCAGGCGTCGTTCGTGTCGGTGACGCGGTCGGCCGCGGCTTGCACAACGGGGCGTGCGTTCGCCACCGCGATCCCGAGGCCGGCGTTGCGGATCATCGCCACGTCGTTCACGTCGTCGCCGATGGCCACGGTTCGGCGGGGGTCGATGCCCCACCGCCCGCACAGCTTCTCTACGCCGTACCATTTGTTGACCTGCGGCGCAAACGCCTCGATCAGCGACAAACGGTACGGCGGCGCGTGCAGCACGTTGTGAGTCAGTCGCCCGTCGAATGCGGCGCGCAGCCGCGCCGACACGTGCTCCAGCACGTTGTTTTCGTCAATGATCGAGATGCGCACGGGGGCTGCGCAGTGCTCCGGAAGCTGCGCGAGGTTGCGCACGACGCAGGGCGAACGTTCGATCCACTGATCCACCGCGGGGTGGCGGCGCGGACCGGCGAGCACGAAACCGTCGTCGCCGGCCTCGTCCGGGTCGGTGAGCCAGAGCACCGGGAACCCGTCGCGTTGGAACCAGGCCGTGACGGCCAGCGCCACATCCAACGGGATCGACGTGCGCTCGAGGGTTCGGCCCGTGGCAACGTCCGTCACGAGTGCTCCGAAAACGGTCACCGTGGCGTCGAGATCGAGCCCGATCTGGGCGAGGACCGGCCGTGTTTCGGCGAATGCGCGGCCGGTACACAGGACGATCTTCAGGCCCGCCGCGTGGGCGCGGTGCAGTGCCTCGCGATTCGCTAGCGGCAGCGCGTGCTGCGTGTCCAGCAGCGTGCCGTCCAGGTCGATGGCGAGCAGGTCATAGTCCAAGCGCGTGCTCACGCCGTTGACGCCCCGCGAGCGTTGCCACAGGGCGTATTCTCCCGGAAGTGCGCGGCGTTGAAAAGGAGCACGGTCAGGCGTCCGGGCCGGGTATACTGCGCGGTAGACGCGGACGCACCCCCGCAGCGCGAGTAGCAGGCATGACCGAAAGGCACACTCCGTCGAATAACGTCGCTCAACGTGTCCAGCGTGTCGCGATCATCGGCTCGCCGGACAAACCCGCGGCACGCGAGGCACTGGAGCGCGCGGTTCGCTGGGTGCAAGCGCACGCGACCGTCGTTTGCAGCGAGATTACGTTTGAAAGCCAGCGTTGCCTGGCCGCGCGGCCGGACCTGCTCATCGTGTTGGGCGGCGACGGGACCCTCATTGCCGCGGTGCATGGCTTGCGCGAGCAGCAAGTCCCGATCGTGGGCGTCAACCTCGGCAAGCTGGGCTACCTGGCGGACTTTACCATCGACGAACTCGAGCAGGAGGGCGACTTCCTCTTTTCCGGCAAGCTGCCGATCACACGCCGGGCGATGATCGACGTGTGCCTCGAGGGGGCCGACGGCCGCACGTGCCGCTCGCCGGCCGTCAACGACTGCGTCATCCTCGCGGGCCGGCCCTTTCACATGGTTCAGCTCAGTGTGGCGGTCGACGGCGACGAGGTTGCGGTCGTGCGCGGCGATGGGCTGATCGTAGCGACGCCCTCCGGCTCGACGGCCCACAATCTGGCGGCCGGCGGGCCGATTCTCGAGCCGACCGGCGAAGCGTTGATTCTGACGCCGATCTGCCCGCAGGCGCTGACTTTCCGCCCGGTGGTGATGGACGCCCGGCGGCGGATCACGATTCACCTCGTGCAGGCCAACGAGGATACGACCGTTGTGACCGACGGCCGGGTCCTGCAGCCTGGACACGCGGGCGATCGCGTCGTCATTACGCGCTACGGCGCCGATTTCCTGCTGGTCCGCAATCCCAAGCACTCCGAATGGCACGCCCTGCGGCGGAAGCTCCGGTGGGGGGAGGGGCCGAATATGCACTAGGCACGAAGGCACGGAGGCACGAAGGCACGAAGGGAAGGAGACCGGGCCTGGCGGCAGGCACGGAGGCACGCAGGCACGAAGGGGCTTGACGTGGACATCAAGACGTTTCGAGACTTGATCGCTTGGCAGAAGGCGCGGGAACTGGTTAAGGAAGTCTACCGGCTCACGAAGTTGATGCCGGACGCAGAACGATTCGGGCTGACAAACCAGATGCGACGCGCAGCGGTGTCCATCCCGTCCAACATTGCCGAAGACTATGCACGCCAGAGCCGCACGGACTACCTGCGATTCCTGCGCACCGCGCGCGGCTCGCTCGCCGAGTTGGAAACCCAGTTGATGTTGTGTGAGGACTTGGAATTCCTTCAGATTCCCGAGCCTGTGCACGCCCTGCGGGCGGAAACGGACCGGGTTCTACAAGGCCTGATCCGAAGCCTGGAGAACTACCATCGACCGGCCGACTAGCGACATCCCCTCCGTGCCTTCGTGCCTCCGTGCCTTCGTGCCTTGAATAATCCATGCACCGCGTCTTCGACTTCCTTCGCAGCGACGACATTCCCCGCATGGCGCGGCGGAACTATGGCATCGAACTGCGCCACATTCTGCTGTGGGGGATGTTCGCGAACCTGATCGACGGATCGTTCTCGAGCATCGTCGTCGCCAAGACGTTTCACTCACCGCTGCTGGTGCCGGTCGTGTGGGCGACGCCCATGCTGGCGCATTTGATGAGCCTCGTGTGGGGCGTTGTGGTGCGCGGCCGGCCCAAAGTGCGGACATTCATGGTGCTGGCCGTGGGTGCGGTCGTCAGCGCCGGATCGATCGCGCTGACGCCCAGCGATTGGCACCCTTGGGGCGGCTGGCTGTTCGCGGCGCAGGTCGCGGCGGCACGCATCTTCATGTCGGGACTGGTCACGGTGCGTACGTCGATCTGGAAGGCGAATTACCCCCGCTCGCACCGCGCCCGGATCGCCGGACGCATCCAGGCCCTGAACGCACTGCTGATGCTGCTCATGGGCATGGGCGTGAGCCTGCTGTTCGACCGCCATGCCGAGTACTACCGGGTGGTGTACCCGGCCATTGCCGCGCTGGGTGTGGCGTCCTTGCTACCCCTGCGACGGCTGCGCGTGCGCGGTGAAGTGCGTGAGCTGCGGGCCCGTGCCGCCACGGGAGGTGTGCCGGTAACCATCGGCGGCCGGTGGGCCGAATTGCGGCAGGGTCTGGCGGAATCCGCGGCGATCCTCAAGCGCGACCGCGATTTCTCCCGCTATTGCTCCGCGCAGTACCTGCTCGGCTCGGCAAATCTCATGACCGACCCGGTGCTGACGATCTTCCTCACGCAGAGCGCGAAACTGGGCTATTTCACGAGCTATCTGCTGATGGAGCAGATTCCCATGCTCGTCGCCGTGTTCACGATGCGGCACTGGGCCCACTTGTTCGACCGTATCGGCGTGCTCCGCTTCCGCGTCATCAACAGCGCCTACTGGCTCGCGTCCATCGCGCTGGCGGCGGTGAGTCTGGCGATCGGCGGGACCTCATTTGTCGGCGCCCTGACCGTCGCCTTGGTCGTACTGGCCCTCGGGCGCCTGTTCAACGGCCTGGGGCGCGGCGGCGGCATGATTGCGTGGAATCTTGGGCACTTGCACTTCGCGGGCGAGCACGACGCGGAACTCTACATGGGCATTCACGTAGCGCTGACCGGCGTGCGCGGGATCATCATGCCGTTCGTCGGCTCGACGCTGTACAACCTGATCGGCAGCAGCGCCCTGGCAATTGCGATCGCGCTTTCGGGGGCCGCCGTGGCCGCGTTCCGGCGGCTCGCACTCACCGACCGGCGCGCTGCGCAGGCCACGAGCGCCGGCGAGTTGCCGGCCGACACCGCGCCTCTGGATACGGAGTCTTCGTAGGGCGGGCTCCGCCCGTCACGCGAGCCCAAGTTAGACACTTTTGAGCCCGAATCGCCCCTGGCGCTAGCGCCCGGGCCGGTTCGGAGCTAAAGTCGTGACTACATTTGTTCCACCTCGTGGACGGTGCGGAGCCGTTGGGGCAGGGTCAGGCCCAGGCGATTGAGCGGCAGCTTTTGAGCTTTGTCGGGAGTCGTGACACAGCGCACGCGGAGCGGGTGTTCCCGGCCGTTGGTCCAGCGGGCCTTCAAAACCACGTCGCCACTCTTGATCTTGGCGAACTCTTCGACGAGGGTCCGCGGCGCGTCGCCCAGCCCGGCACACCGCATCCACTGGGCCAGCCCTTGACAGACCTGCGTCCTGTCAAGGGCCAGGGCCTTCCAGAGCACGTACGCCAGGCTGAGGGCGACCAAGGCGGGAGCCCGAAGACCAGGATGTGGGCCAGCACCCGCTCCTCGTGCTGATGAAAGATCGGGCGGATTTCCAGCTCGTCCTTGGTGATGCGGAAAGTCCACTCCGCCTCGGTGAGCTGGAGGTGCCGTTTCCACAGCACGGCCGGATCGGTCTCGGTGAGATTCGTCCGCAGCAGATAGCAGCCCTCCGACAAGGCCGACCACTCCTGCCAGCGCTCGTTCTGCGTCCAGGTGATCGACAGCCTGGCCTTGCTCGTCGGGTTCTCGATCGGCGTCACCTGCATCTCGAACGCCCCGGCCGCCACACGTCCAACTGCAACAGCCGCCACAAGCCCAGCGCCAGCCACACGTCGCCGAAGTCTCGCAGCCGCGCCAGTCGAAGGTCCTTTAACTTCACCA
>JAGVEP010000047.1 GCA_020058145.1 Phycisphaerae bacterium
GCCGGGACCTCCGCTGGCGCTGCGCAGGACGCAACTTCACCGACGTGAATTGCGACGTGCGGCTCGATGCCGACGACGTCGCGAGTCGCCGCCACCAGGTGCGCCATGAAATTGGAGCTGATCCAATTTCCGACGAACCCGTTGGCGACGGTCACATCCAGCCGGTGTCCGTCCAGTTGGAGCTCTGTCGTACCGCCGAACCAGGTGCGATAGCGATTGGCACCGATTCGCTCAACCATTCGCCGACGAATGGCGCATAGTCTCCCCGCCGCGGGCTCTTCCACGGTCCACCTCGACGCACGCTGCGCGTTTTACGTTCTGAAACTACACCCAAAAAGGTCTAGTGCGAGCAACCGAATCTGAACTCCCTCACACTTAACTACGCCGCGAATAATACCACGGGCGGGGGCGCGATGCAACGACCCGCGGCACCCTGCGAAACTGTGCGGCGCGCAACCCAAGCAGCGACAACCACTGCCGGAGCAAAAAAAGTTCAAAAAAATCGCAGAATTAACAGGTTATCCACACACTGTTGGCGAGTGGATAACCGTTTCTTAACACTCCGGTCGCAGCAGGAGTACGCTTGCGCTCTTCGCGCAGCTACTGTGCGAAGCGATACCAGTACGCTTCGCGGTGCGTGACGGGCGTGAACGCGAAACGCTCGTACAGGCGCTTAGCCGGTGTGTTGCGGTCGTCTACCACCACCGACAGCCGCCGCGCACCGGCGGCGCGGCACTGTTCGAGCGCGCGACGCAGCAGCAGCCCGCCGACGCCACGCTGTCGCCATGCCGGAACTACCCCCGTGTAGACCACCTCGACGATCGGGGCGTGTGTGTGTCGCGCCAGCAGGAGGCATCCGCTGGGCTGCCCGTTCACGCAGGCCAACTCCCAGAGGGCCGGATCGAAACGCCCGACGGCCTGATGCGAAGCGATGATGTCGTCGATCGGACGGATACCCGTCAGCTCGGGGCAGTCGAGGCTATCCTGATACGAAGCGAGAATCGTGCGGGCAAACTCCGGGCCAGTTCGTTCGTCGAATTGCAGCCATTCAAGACCGGCTGCACTCGGCGTCTCCGTCCAGGGGTATGTCGCGCTGCGTTCCATGTACGCTAACGGGGCGAGGGACCGGAAGCCCGCCTGCCGGAGGAGTTCACCGCGAGAGTGAGCTGCCGCCTCGAGCAGCGCCTGGCCGTAGTACAGGTTGCGTGTGGCGAGCTCGCCCAGCGCACCGCGGGTCAAGTCAAGTTGTGCGGCGGGATCGATCCCGTTTTCGTCTGGCTGCGGAATGAAAATGAGTGCGGTGTGGCCCGGCAACAGCAGTGCGAGAAACAACGCCGCCGGGCTGCCCGGCGGACCGCTGCGCCAGCCCTCCCAGGGCAGGTTGCCGGCCCGCAAGTAATCACAGAACCCCGGCAGCAGCGCTCGGGCTGCGGCGCGGCCACCGCCGGGCGGCGCGAGCAGCAGTTCCAGGGCGGGCCGCAGTTCATCGGGCGCGAGTTTGTCGTAAGATGTCATTCTCGGCGGCCCGGCCGGGGGTTAGTTGGCGACTCAACGACCTGAGCGTAGAATCGGTCGCGGGCTGAATGCGAATTCTGCAGAGGAGCGCAGCGCAATGCAAATCGTACGCAACTGGTCGGTGATCGTGTGCGCCGGGTTGGCGACCGTCGCCGCCGCTAGCGCGCAATCGCAAAAAGAGTCCGTGCCTGATAAGCCCCACTCATTAGCGAAGGTGGGGCAGCCCGCCCCGGACTTCACTCTGGTCGATTGCACGGGCAAGAAGGTCACGCTGGCCGAGCTGAAGGACAAGGTCGTCGTGCTCCAGTGGGTCAACCAGGAGTGCCCGTGGAGCGTGAAGGCGATCCCCGCCATCAAGGAAGTGCAAAAGAAACACGCCGGCAAGGGCATCGTCTGGCTGGGCATCGACAGCACGTTTGGACGGACCGCCGAAGAAGATGCTAACTACATCAAAGACAAGGAATTGAATCACGCCATCCTGATGGACACGGACGGCAAGGTCGGCCACAGCTATGGGGCAAAGACCACTCCCCACGTGTTTGTCCTCAACAAAGGCACGCTCGTCTACATGGGTGCCCTGCACAACAATCAGCAGGGGGATAAAAAGCCGGAGGAGGTGCGGAATTACCTGGATGAGGCGCTGAGCGCGGTGCTGGCTGGCAAAGAGGTGCCACTCGCCGAAACGACGGCCTGGGGATGCCGGGTAAAGTACCAGGACGGCGGCAAGCGGGGCCCGCGGAAGGCTGCGGAACCAGAACAGAAAGATAAATGACCTTGTCCGCGGCGGAGTCCGCCAGACCAACGGCCGTCTCCATCTGCCGCTTCGGCCGACTCGGAGAGACTCTGGCAGTGGCCTCGCTGTTGCTCCTCGGCGTAACCGGTTGCGCGCGGGGCGTGAATTGGCGTTTCGGGCGCTTCGCGGATGCCTACAACGCTGCGTACCAGTCGGGTAAGCTCACGTTCGTCTATTTTCGAGCGTGGTACCTGGTCGAGTGTACCGATTTCGAAGACAACGTGCTGCGAGACCCGGAGGTGCTCGCCGAGACCGCTCGGCTGGTGTGTGTCCCGCTCGATTTCGATTGGGACAAGCCGTTGGCGCAGCGCTGGCAGATCACGGCCGTGCCGGCGTTCGCGATAGTTGCGCCGTCGGGCGAGGTCTTGGCGCGGCAGCAGACGCCC
>JAGVEP010000482.1 GCA_020058145.1 Phycisphaerae bacterium
CGACCCCGACCTGAACCCAAACCCAGGAGCGCGACAGCGTGTCAATAAAATCGAGAAAACCGACCTTGCGAAACCAGAGAACATCTCACAGGGAGGGGCCGGGGGAGGGTGTCATCCTCCGTCCCTCCGCTACGGCGTGACTCCTCTCTCGCACCTGCACGGGCCGGAATTCCGTCCGGCAGATCGCGGGAAGGGATTCCCGCGAGACTGGGTGCGAGAAGGGATTCTCGCACCAGCCCGACATGGGCCTTGTTGGGGATGCCGCCCAGCGCGATGACGCCGTAAGGTACGGTTCAGCCGACCGAGGCCAGTTGAGCTTCGAGGGACTTGCGAATCAGTGGAGTCGCTTCCTCGAGCTGAGCCATGTTGTTTATCGCAAGCTGCAAGTTTCCCACTCCGTAGTGCCCAATGCCTGACACGTCACGAGCGAATGATGGCGGGTTCTCCAACTGGCCATATTTCAGCTTCAGGCACACCCGGATGCCGCCTTTTTGCAGTTCGACGCAGCAAAAAATAGACTTGCCGCAAAGGTAGTTGATCGTCATTGCAACGCAGCGGCGCTCGATTTCCCGCGGCTTCAGAGAATGGCACAGACGGTCGATAGCTCGATAGAGTTCCAGGATCTCCTTCGGCTTGCCGGCAGTATGATGTGACTCATCATATGGCGTCGATGTACGCGTTGCCTTCTCCCTTCGCGTTGCCCACGCTTTGGTGGCGCCTCGACTTCTTAGCGATGTTGCCTGTTCTTCGCCGCGCATCCGGTTTGCTGGCTTGCCTACGGCAGGCGACATTGCAGCGGGATTCTGCGCCCCTATCCGTGCGAGGCTCTCCTTGATCCGCTGAGGAGTCAACTGCCCGTCATGGGCGGCTGCTCGGACGAGATTCAGAAGGGTACGCGGGGCGTCGCGCATTATGTCGTCAATCGCCTTTCGAACCTTGCCGTCGGTGAAGGTTTGCTCACCGATCGCATCCAAGGTGCCCTTCGCCATTTCGTCGCGGGAGAAACGCCACATCTGCCGGGCGATTTGCGCCACCGACAGGCCGTCGCCGTCGCGCGGGTCCAGCGACACCTCGAACATCAGCTTCTCTGGTGCGGGACACTCCTCGACGCTGCGGTAGACCTTCCAGACGATGCCGTTCGTGAGGACGCACCAGACGATCCCGTCGTTGGCCGCGTAGCCGACGACCTGTGTGATTCCTTTTACATCGTTGAGCGGATCGTCGAGCGGCTTCGCCTCGACGAGCAACGCTGGGTTCCGATTGATGAGAAGAGCGTAATCCACCGACTTCCCATCGACAGTGGGGTACTCCAACTGGACCTCATCCGGGTCTCGCACATCCCAACCCAGAGCTTCAAGTAACGGATCGACGATTATCGTCCTCGTCGGTGTCTCTTTCAGTGACCGCTTGCGCAGGCTGTCGAGCTTGGTCCGAATGGCCTCAATCGCACGAATGAGCCTATCCACTGCGTATGCCCTTCTCGAGAAGCGACTGAACCATTATCGCCAGACACGTCGGCGACCGCCAGCGGTCCTCGACGCACACGGGAAACCCGCTCGCTTGCGCTCGGGGCTCGGATAGGGCGCCGGTGAAGACCTCGTGGTTGCGGTTGGTGTTGGGCTTGCCGGTTGGAAACCGGTGCCACAGATACAGGCGGTCGATGCAGCCGTCGGGGAGCTTGCGAAGCTGGTCCAGGCAGTCGCCACAGTAGATGACGCGGGTGCCGAGCAGAGAGGAAGGGCGCTGGTGGGCGACGGGTGCGACCCGATCCCCGCCCCGCGCTGCGAGGGGGTTGGATGGGGTCCGCGGTGAGTCAGACTTGCGGGGCATGGATACAAAGTAGGGCGTTGACGGAGCACGGTCAACGACGGGGACGGACCGACGGAGGGTTTGCCGGCGAATTACGTTGGCCACGGGGCGGTTTGTCGCAGGCGCGGGAAGGGATTCCCGCCGATGGGGGTGCGAGAAGTGATTCACGCACCAGCGGCCAGCGGGCAACGAGGCACGAAGGGACGGAGGGACGGAGGGACGAAGGGACGAAGGCAACGGGGCAACGGGGCAACAAGGCGGTGAGGAACACAGGCACGAAGGCACGGAGGCACGAAGGGACGGAGGGACGGACGCAACGAGGCTCTGGACCCTCCCCCGGCCCCCGCCCTGAGAAACACGGGCGTGGGGGCGGAAGAAAATCGCGGGGTCAGAAGCCCGTCTGCGACGGGTTCTGACCCCTGGCGTGGGTCAAATGACGCGGCGGCCGTCCTCGCGGACGCCGCGCCCGGCTTGGGGGTCTGCCGCTACATTTCGGCCGGTACGGAGCCCGGCCGCTACTCCTCCTTGTTTCCGCTATTGTTGTTGGGGTCTTGCTCGAGCATCTTGCGGAGATACCCGTTCTCGCGGCGGGTGGCCTCGAGATCGAAGAGCAGGTACTTGATGCCCAGCCGCAGGAAGTCGATGCTCTCCTGCAGGCTGGTGACGCTCTTTTTGATCTGCTCGTGACGGTCTTTCGTCTCATCGGCCAGCTTGCGGAGGCGATCGCGCTCGCCGTCCGGCAGGGTCTCGATCTCGGCCACGAGTTCCGCCAACCGTTTCTGGAATTCGGCTTCGTTCATGCTTCTTTCCTCCTCTGGAAAGCACCGCGCCGTGGGTCGAGGTCAGCCGTGTGAACGATTGGGGTCGTTCCTCTTCCAGGGGCGTTGTATTCTACGCCCGCCGAATACGCCGCGGCGACTGTCGCGCGACGGGATTGTGAGCGCGACCTGCGGATGTTGTGGCCGGCGTGTTCTCGCGGGCAGGCCGGTTTATTTTATGAGGCGGCCTGACGAACCAAGTGTCCGCGGCGGATCGGAACGCGGATCTTCGACCGAATGTCCCAGAATGTCAGGCGCCGGTGGCCGCGGGACTTGAGCGGCACGCGACGGTCGGTTACACAAGCGGCCGGCGGAGCCACCGGCTATTAGCCGGTGCCCCACAGACTGGTGGTGCCAATGGAACTGTCGCAAACCCAGTACGAAGTGTTGCAACGACTTGTGACCGGGACCGGTTCCGGGACTGTCCCGGAATTGGTGGCGGCGTTCGGACTCGATCAGTCGCTCATCATGGCGGCGGCGATGGGGCTGGCCGACGCCGGCTTCGTGACCATCAGCGAAACGAAATTCGAGGAGCTGCGTCTGGGGGCCGACGGCGAGCCGTTTGCCACGAGGCCGCTGCCGGAACGAGTCATTGTCGGTGTGTTGTGCGAGCGCAACGGGCGGTGTCCGATCACCGAAGTGCCGCAACACTGCGAGCTTGACGCCGGGCAGGTGGGCGGGGCGTTACGGTGGCTTAATCAGCGGGGCTGGGCGCGGAAAGAGGGGGGTGATCTGGTGCTCGCTACGACAGCACCGGCAGCGGGGGCGCCGCCCCAGGCGGACGAGCAGTTGATCCAGTCGCTGGCGGGCGGGCGAGTTGCGACCCGTGGGACTCTGGAAGGGGAGGGCGTGCCGGTGGACGCGGCGATCGGGCTGCTGGGCAAACGCAAGGGCTTCCTGGTCGTTAAGGAACGCACCGTCCGACACCTGGCGGTCACGGACGCGGGACGCGAGCTGCTGGCCGCCGGCATCAAAGGCCGCCAGAAGGTGACGCAGCTCACGCCGGAGCTGCTCGCGGATGGTGGGTGGCGGAACGTCGCTCTGCAGCCTTATGACGTGACGCTGGCGGCCAAGAAGCTGTATCCCGGCAAGGAGCACCCGTTCCAGCGGACGCTGGACCGCGTGCGGCGCGTTTTTCTGGAGATGGGCTTCGAGGAGGTCGTGAGTCCGTGGGTTGAGTCGAGCTTCTGGGACTTCGACGCGCTATTTCAACCCCAGGACCATCCGGCCCGCGATATGCAGGACACGTTCTATGTCGCGCGGCCGAATCGCTGCCGACTGCCGGAGGATGGGCTGGTCGAGCGAATTCGAGCGGTACACGAGGATGGCGGCGACACGGGCTCGACGGGGTGGCACTACCGTTGGAGCCGGGAGTTGGCGCAAAAGCCGGTGTTGCGGACGCACACGACGGCGGCGACGTGCCGGGCGCTGGCGCGGCATGCGGCGGGCCAGCCGGGCAAGTACTTTGTCATCGGGCCGGTGTTTCGGCGTGAGACGGCGGACTTCAAGCACCTGCCGGTGTTCCACCAGGTAGACGGGATCATCGTGGATCGCCATGCGAGTCTGGCGACGCTGATCGGCACGCTGACGGCTTTTTACGCGAAGATGGGCTTTCCGAAGGTGAAGGTGACGCCGAGTTTTTTCCCATATACGGAGCCGTCGGCGGAGGTTTTGCTGTACCTGGAGAGTCGCCGGAGTTGGGTCGAGATGGGCGGCGCGGGGATTTTCCGGCCGGAGGTGACGCTGCCGGTGGGGATCACGGATCGCGTGCTGGCGTGGGGCCTGGGTTTGGAGCGGCTGGCGATGATGATCCATGACTTGAGGTCCATCGGCGAGTTGTATTACGCGACGATGCCCTGGCTGCGGGAGGAACCGCTGTGCCGATCATAGATATGCCCGTGGATGTGCTGCTGGCGCGCGTGTGTCGAGCGGGCCTCAAGGAAGGCACGGAACTGAGGCCGACCGAGGAGGGAGGGCGAAGGAGGCACGAAGGCACGGAGAGCCTCCGGCTGACGGTTGATGAACTCGTCGAACTCCTGCCGCGGCTTGGCTGCGAGGTCGAGGAGGTCGCCGAGGTGCAGGAATTCGCCTGTCGCGTTTGCGGCAAGATCTATGACCGGACCGAGGCGCAAGGGGCTCCGCTGCACTGCTCGCACTGCGGCACGGACTTCCGTGCGGTGCCGGCGTCGCTCGACCACCTGGGTGTGAGCCAGGTTCTACGGCTGAACATGCTGGCGGTGCGGCCGGACATCTTCGATCCGGGTGGCATGGCGCGCTACATCCGCGGGTTTCTCGGGGTGCAGACCGGGCTGGTCGAGTACACGCCGGCGGCGCCGCGCCTGCGCGTGCAGGTGGATCCGCAGCTTGCGCACGAAGAGAGCTATCGGCCGCACATCGCCTGCGCGGTGGTTCGCAACGTCGGCCTGGACAGCAGCACGATCAAGATGGTCATGAATTTGCAGGAGGACCTGCACTGGGCGCTGGGGCGCGACCGCAAGTTGGCGTCCATCGGGGTCTACGATCTCGACACGCTGTCGGGTGATGTTTTTCACTACGATGCGGTCGATCCGGACGGGTTGCGTTTCGTGCCGCTGGGATTTCCACCGGATGACCGGGCGAGTTTGCTGACGCCACGGGAGATTCTGGAAAAGCACAAGACCGGGCAGGCGTATGCGCACCTGCTGAAGCCACTGAAGAAATACCCGCTGCTGCGCGACGGCGCCGGGACGGTGCTGTCGATGCCGCCGATCATCAACAGCGAGTCGACGCGGGTGACGCTGAAGACGCGGCAGTTCTTCGTGGACGTGACCGGGCTGTCCCAGCGGACGGTGGAACGGGCGCTCAATATCGTGGTGACGAGCTTGCAGGAGATCATGCCGGCGGTGGTGGTCGAGGGCGTGGTGATTGAGGCCCCGACCGGTGTGCGTATCACGCCCGATCTTTCGCCCGCGGAGATGACGCTCAGTGTCCAGCAGGCCGCGGAGACGATCGGGATCCAGGTCAACGCCGGCGAGTTGGCCGAATTGCTGGAATCGATGGGACACGGCGTGGAGGAGGGCCCGCGGGGTGATGTGCTCCGCGTCCTGGTGCCGGCGTATCGCCATGACGTGATGCACCCGGTCGACTTGATCGAGGATGCGGCCGTGGCCTATGGCTACGAGAATCTGACGCCCACGCTGGTGCCGACGTTCACGGTCGGTGCGCCGCGGGCGATCGAGGAACAGTCGGCGACCGCCCGACGTGTGTTCACCGGGCTGGGATTCCACCAGGTGATGACGCTGGTGCTGACGAGCGAGCCGGCAGCCTTCGCCAGGTGGCGTGTGGGGCCGGACGAGCGCGCGGTGCAGATCGACAACCCGATCAGCACCGAGCAGACGATCTGCCGTGTGTCGCTGCTGCCGGGACTGCTGGAAACGCTGGCGCTCAACAAGCAGTACGACCTGCCGCAGCATCTTTTTGAGGTCGGCGATTGCTGCTTCGTCGACCCGGCGACCGAGACGGGCGCGCGGGAAGAGCGGTTCAGCGCGGCGGCGCTGATTGGCACGCACGTGGGCTACGCGGACATCCGGGCCGTGGCGGACGCGTTCGTACATGAGTTGGGGGCTGCGTATACGGTCAAAGCGACGGAGCACCCGAGCTTCATCTCCGGCCGCGTCGCGGCTTTGTGCGACGCGCGCGGGGAGCGGATCGGTACGCTGGGCGAGGTACACCCCGAGATCATCGAGGCGTACGGTTTGAAACACGCGGTGGCGGTGCTGGAGTTGAGCCTCGCGCAGCTACTGGGCGTCTAGCGCGGCGATCGTCGCCGCCAGGACGCGCGGTACGACCTCCTCCCAGGTACCGGGGGGGCGGGCACCAGCGGCGCGGGCGTGGC
>JAGVEP010000234.1 GCA_020058145.1 Phycisphaerae bacterium
CCGGCGGCCGTCGCTCTGGCGGTGTCGGCGGCGCACTGGCCGGTGCTGACGGCGCAGGCCCTGACGCTGGACGACGAATCGTACGTCACCAACAACCACCTCGTGCGCCATCCGAGCTGGGGTTCGGTCGGCCAGTTCTTCGGCGAAGTCCGCCGGCCCTCGACCGTGGGCGGGTACTATCAGCCGCTCACGATGACCGCGCTCATGCTCGATTGGGCACTCGGGGCGCGCGTGGACGACTTGCGTGTTTTTCACCGCACAAGCCTCGGCCTGCACGTCCTTAACACCATTTTGGTGATCCTGATTCTCTATCGCGTGTTCGGGCGGCCCGTGCCCGCGGCGCTGGTCGGATTGCTGTTCGGCGTACACCCCATGACCGTCGAGCCGGTCGCCTGGATCACCGAACGAAAGACGCTGCTGGCGGCGTGCTTTTCACTCGCCGCCGTGCTTCAGTACCTCGCCTATGTGCGCCGGCCGGCGTGGTGGCGCTACGGCAGCCTGCTGGTTCTGTTCAGCCTCGCGCTGCTGTCCAAGCCGACGAGCACGCCGCTGCCGGTGCTGCTGCTGGTGCTCGATGTCTGGCCGCTGCGGCGGTTGAGTCGACCAGCGGTGCTCGAAAAACTCCCGCTGTTCGCAATAGCCGGGGTGTCAGCCGTCATTACCTTCATCTCGCAGGCAGAGACAGCCACGGTTACGCTCCCGCACGAATACACGCGCTGGTGGATTCCTTTGACCGTTTGTCACAATCTCCTCTTCTACCCCTGGAAGATGGTGTGGCCGGCTGAACTGACCTCGTTCAACGCCTACCCGGAGCCGTTCGGTCTCTCGCACCCGCGCGTTCTGGCTGGCGTGCTCGGCACCGCGGTGCTGATCTCCGCACTGGTCCTCTCCTGGCGCTGGACGCGCGCGCTGCTGGCCGGCTGGGTGTTCTTTTTCGTTGCAGTCTTCCCGACGCTCGGCGTGATCGGCTTCACCCATCTGATCGCGGCGGATAAGTACGTGTATCTACCCGTGCTGGGCTTACTTCTGACGCTGACGTGGCTGCTGGTCCGCCTTTCCGTGTGGCCGGGCGCGGCAGCGCGGCTCGGCGGCCGCGCCGCGCTCGTCGTGCTCGTGCTCCTGTCCGGTGCCGCGGCCTACGGCACTCGGCGGCAACTGGCCCATTGGCAGACGACGGAGGCGCTCTATGTCCACATGCTCAGCCTGACACCCAACGCCGCGATGTTGCACGACGATCTGGGCAACGAACTGACCCGGTTGGGACGGCTCGACGAAGCCATCACTCAATTCGAGACCGCGATTCGCCTCGGTCCCGAGCTCTCTAAGCCGCACAACAACATTGGCGTGGCCCTGCTGCGGCAAGGTCGGAATACCGCAGCGATCCCGCACCTGGAAGAGGCGATTCGGCTGAACCCGGAGTTCGCCGCGGCGGAGAACAGCCTGGGCACGGCCCTCGCGCAGCTCCAACAGTACGACGCCGCATTCCCGCACTTCCAACGCGCGCTCGCGCTAAGTCCCTACATGCCGGACATCCACGTGAACGTGGCGAACATCCTGGCCTGGCGCCGCCAGTGGCCGGCGGCCGCGGCTGAGTACGAACAGGCGCTACGCCTGCGGCCGGATTTGGCGTTCGCGCACAACGGCCTGGGGCTGTGTTTTGTGCAACTCCAGCAACCCGAGCGCGCGAGCGCGTCCTTCCGCGAAGCGATCCGCCAGCAGCCGGGCGATGTCGAGGGGTACCGCAACCTGGGTCGCCTGTTGCTGTCGCAGCAACAGGTGGCGGAGGCGATTGAAGTCTATGAGGCGGCGCTGCGCATCGCGCCGGACGACAAGTTGTTGCAGGCGGCGCGGAACGCCGCGCTGGCCAGGCGCGCGGACGCTGCGCCCTGAGCGGATGCGTTGGATTCCCATGTTGGAGGCTTGAAATGGCGACGATTACGGGCGAGGCACTGCTCAGCACCGCACGGAATTTCATGGAGTGCCGCATTCTGCTGACCGCGGCGGAGCTGGATCTCTTCACGCTGCTGGCCGCTCACCCGCTCACGGCGGCGGAAGTAACCTGTCAGCTTCGCGGTGACGAACGCGCGGTGAAGATCCTGCTGGATGCCCTGACGGCGATGGAGTTGCTGCGCAAGTGCGACGGGAAATACGACTGCGGCGCTGAAATCGCACGCTGGCTGGCCGCCGACGCGCTCGATTCGGTGCTGCCGATGGTTCTGCACAGCGTCACCATGTGGCAGCGCTGGTCCGAGCTGACCGGCCTCGTCCGCGGCGACGCTACGGCCCGCACACGGGCGCACGCACCGCGCTCGGACGTGGGGCAGCGAGCGTTCATTGGCGCGATGCACGTGGTCGGCCGGGATTTCGCACCCCAGATCGTCGCGGCCATCGATTTACGCGGTGTGCAGCGGCTGCTGGACGTCGGCGGCGCCTCCGGCACGTATACGCTCGCCTTTCTGGCCGCGGCGCCGGAATTGCGCGCCACGATCTTCGATCTGCCCGACGTGATTGAGCTGGCCCGCGCGCGTTGCACGCAAGCCGGCGTCGCGGAGCGCGTCGCGTACGCCGCCGGGGATTTCTACACGGATGAGTTGCCCGGCGGGCACGATCTGGCGCTACTGTCCGCCATTATTCACCAGAACAGCCCGCCGCAAAACGTCGCGCTCTATCGCAGAATCCGGCGGTCATTGAACCCCGGCGGACGGCTGATTGTCCGCGACCACATCATGAATCCGGACCGGACCGGTCCGCGCCCCGGCGCGATCTTCGCCGTCCACATGCTGGCCGGAACGGAGGGGGGGAATGTCTACACGTTCGAGGAGTGCCGGCGCGACTTGAGCGCCGCGGAGTTTGGCGACGTGCGCCTGCTACAGACCGGCGACGGGCGGATGAACGGTCTCGTCGAGGCGCGCCGGCCGGTTCAGGAAAAGGCCTGATGGCCGTGGAAGCCCCCCGCCTCAGCCGCCGTGTCCTGCCGCCCTCACTCGAGCGCCGCGTGCCACCAGAGCGCGTGCGGCGTGGGGTAAAGCTGGCTCAGCCGCGCGCCGGCCTGCTGAAATTCCGCGCGCGACCACGCGGGACGAGTTCGGATGATGTTGACGATCTGGTCGGCGGCCTCCCGGAAGGAATTGGGCACGCGGAACGTGCGGACTTGCGTGCCGGTCGCGAGGCACAGCTCGACGTGCTTCTGCATCCCCAAGTTCTGGACAAGACGCACACCGCCGGGCTCGCCGACGTTGAGGAGGCAGTCGAACGTAAGCCCGTCGTTACGATCGAGACGGACCATCAGCACGACCAGGAGGACTGTGTCCATCTCCCACATGCCCAGGCGGAGCTCCAGCGGGCATGCCCGAAGCGGGTACTTCCGCATCCCCCATTCGTCTTCGCGCAGGAAGAGAACCACCTCGGAACCGTCTAGGACCGCAGCGAGACTGCCGCGGGGTTGGCTCAGCACAACGGCAGGGACGCCGCGACTCTGTGTCGGTGAAGCCACTACCTACCTACCTTGTCGCACTCGTTCGCAACACTCCTGTTTAACGGACGTTACGCGGTTCCGCCGCAATCCGCCGCGGCTGTTTGCGCAGAAATTGCCGCCGAAACCGCGCCCGCCGGACGGGGAGCATCGGCGTCTCGCCGGTGCGCACCGGCTGGAAGCCGATGCTCCCCGCGCATCAGGTTGGGGTGTGGCGCAATTTCTCCTCCACGCTGCGCACCTTGTCCTCCATCGTCTGCGCGCGGTCGATCCGTGTTCCGACCCGCAACGTGCTCGACACCCGCGGGGCGCCCAGCGCATGGACGACTTCGTGGCAGCGCTTCACCGCCGCGAATACCGCGTCCCATTCGCCCTCGATGTCGGTGCCGTAGGCGTGCAAGTGCGTCTTGAGCCCGGCGGCCTGGAGCACCCGTTCGCAGGCGGCGACGTACTCGGAGACCGAGACCCCGACGCCGAGCGGAATGACGCACAGATCGACGATGACCTGCATGACGTGCGACTCCTCACGACCCGGAACAGGCCGATTCCGTCGCCAGGGGCACGGCTCCCGCCGCGGCGGGCGGCCGCCGGGTCAACCAGGTAGACAGGCAATAGCGCTGTGACGCGGAGAACAGCGCCACCAGGGCTCCCACGAGCAGCGCGATGTTTTCGGCGAGCTTCGGGCAGATAAATGTCTCGCCCGTGCCGCAGCCGCAGTCGAATTTCACCGCGCAAAACGTCGCGAACTTGCCCGAGTGCAGCAGCAAATCCCGCGCGTGCAGGGCCAGCATCGGCGTGAAGAACAGCAGCAACCCGGCCAGGATTAGGGCCGCCCCACGCCGCGCCAGCCCCAGAATCAGGGCTACGGCGCACAGCAATTCCAGCCACGGGACCACGGCCGCGGTCAAATTGAGATACAGCGGCGGATCCAGCGGCAGCACGCCGTACTGCTTGGTCAGCTTCAGGAACATGATCGGGTCGCGGAGCTTCATGACGGCGAGGTACGCGAACATCCCGCCGACCGCCAGGCGCGCGAGCAAGAGCGGCACGCCGGTCGCGTCCAGCCGTCCCATCAGAGTCCGGGGTCTTTCCACGCCTATTGCTCCCGACCGGTGGCCTCTGGCAAACCGGCTTTCTTCCAATCCTGCCAGCCACCCTTGAACAACATGATCTTCACCCGCGGTACGTCGCCCAGCAGCAGATCCCCACAGACCGCCAGACTATCCTCACAATCGCTGCCGTTGCAGTACACGACGATCGTCTCAGCCGCGGCGGCAATCGAGAGCACGTTCGGCAGGTAGTCTTCGAGGCGGTAGTGGTCACACTGCAACGCGCCGGGGATGTGACCTTCCAGATAGGGCTCGTCCGCGCGCGCATCGATGAATACGTGTACGCCCATGGCCGCGTTCGGGTGCTCGAAGAGCTCGAGCACCTCCTTCAACTCCACGACGCGGAAGGGCGACTCCGGCGCCGTTGGCTGCGTTGTCGCCCCCTCTGTCTTGGGCGACGGCGCGGTGGGCGGCGGCGCCACCACCGGCGGCAGCGGAAAGTAATTGCGGCTGAGGTTGATCCGGTCCTTGCCCCGGACCGTGTTGGCGCCCAGTCCGACCGCGAGCCCGAGGACCAACAACAGCACCGTCTGGCCGATCGTTACCGAAAAAATCTTCATAGTCCTTTCAACCATCTGCAGCGCCGCTGGATTCCGCGCGGCACAGCGGGGCTCCACTGCTCATTATACGCGGCGTCTGGCAAACACCTGTCCCAGGGCGGCTCGCGTAACCGCGGGCCAGCGCCACCACCACCACGCCTTTCCGACTTCAGCCCGCAACTCGCCGCGCAGCCGTCTGATAAAACGTGCCACGTGTACCGCGCGGCAGGCGGGCACGTCCAGACCGCTGCGGTCCTGGTGGTACTGCTCTTCGCCGCGGGAGTGCAGCCACCCATGCTCCTGCGCCAGGTCGCGGGCCCGCGTGCCGGGCCACGGATAGTAGAGCCGGACATCCGCGTCGTCCGGCTGGATCCTCGCCAATAAAGACCGGGTTTCCTCCAAAGATGCTTCACTTTCGTACGGTGCGCCCACGTACACAATGGCCCGGCTGCGAATCCCGGCGTGCTTCAAAAGGGCAAAAGTCGCCCGAAGCTGCGCGGCGCTGAGGTCCATGTCGAAGACCTCATTGCGGATGAGGTTGCCCGCGCTACCGACCTCGATATCGGCCGCACGGCAACCCGCCTCGGCCAGCCGCTGAATCGTGCGTTGATCAGCGGCGTTAGCGCGCACGTGGCAGCGGAACGGAAGCCCGCATTTTTGGGCGTAGGCCGGGAGAAAATCCGCGAGCCACACGAGGTCGAGCGCAAAGGCATGGTCCAGAAAACGCACCAGTCGCACGCCGGGGTAGCGCTCGCGCAACAGGGCAATCTCCGCTAGGATGTTACCCGGCGCTCGATAGCGCACCCAGGTCTGGCCGCCGGCGTACAGCGCCCGGACGCGATCATTGCAGCAATACGCGCAGCGCTGCGGACAGCCACGTGCCACCGCGATTTCGATCTGCCCCGTCCGCTGTACGTACTCCGCGTAGCGAAACAGCTCGCGGTGTGCAAACGGCAGCGAGTTCAGGTCTTCGACCAGGGGCGGCATGCCGGGTTGTGCCAGCCCGCGTTCGTCGCGGAGCCATACGCCGGAGACAATCTGCCCGGCCGTGGGGTCTTTCATGCGTTCGAGATAGGTGCTGAGCGAGGCGTCCGGCTCGCCGAGGGCGACCGCGTACACGCCGGGTAGGCTCAGGCAACCGGCCGGATCGACGGTGGGATACAACCCGCCAGCGACGATCGGCAGCGGCTCGTGGCGGGTGAGGTACTCGAACGTCCGCCGGGCCGCATCGACGCAGACGGGCGCGATGTCGGCGTAGATGAGCTGCGGCAGCGTGCGCGCGAGCGCGGCCTTGATTTCGCCCTCGGCGTAGCGCGCCAGCCCGAGCAGCGCCAATTCATGGCCGCGCCGCTCCAGCAGGGCCAGCAGCGTGCCGAGCTGCGGCTCGAAGCGTGGCACCGAGCGCTGGCGTGTCTCGGGAATGAACTGCAAGACCAGGATGCGCATGCGACTATTCAGGCTCGGGCGCGGCGTCTCGCAGACGTCGCCCTGGACGTGTTTACTCGCCGAACAGCACCGGCTCCCAGAACGCGCGCGTCAGCGACGGGGGGAAGCGGGCGCTTCCGGCCGGAGCCATCGGAATACGGACGGCCAGTTCCGGGTGTCGCAACGCCTCGGTCAGAAAGGCCGAGGTCTCCGCGACGAGCCGGATCCGCGTCTCCTCCCAGGTCTCGAAGCGGGGCTGGTGGAGCCGAAAGTCCATCGCCGCGCTCCGCTCACGGCTCGTCCACGGCCGCGGATTCCGCGGGCAGCAGCCACAGGGCTCCAACGAGGCCCGCGCCGATCATTTCGATGGGCAGCGCGCGACTCAGACCCCACGCGGGGAGGATATCCAGGTTGCGGTACTCCAGCGGCAACATCAGGGCTGGGTTGCTTCCCGCGACCACCAGGCCAACGATTCCCAGTATGAACGGTGCCGGCGCGTACCACAGGGACGTCCGCACCTGTGTCAAATGCACGGCCACCCAAACCCCGAACAGCAGACCGACGCCGACGGCAAAATAGACCTGCCCACGCAGCGTCTGCCCCAGCGGCCGTCCCGCCAGCACGACGGTCGCGATGCCGGCGACGATGATGCTGGTCAGCAGCGCGAGGACCTTGGGGCGACCCGCGCGCGCCTGCGGAGGTGGGAATTCGGCGGCGGGCCGTGCTCGATCAAGCTGCTGGGCCAGCGCGCACGCTCCGCCGATTCCAAGTAGCAAATACACGTAGTCCACCAGGAGCAGCCAATACGGTCCACCCGTCGGCGGCCCGGGAAGCGGGTGCCGGAGAATCAGCCACGTGTCCATCGTCCCGCCCGCCCGGCCGCCTGCGGCCGCCCAGAGCAGCAGGGCGACGCCCAATATCATCAGCAAGCGGCGCGGGTTCGGTGCGGCACCGAGCACCCGGGCCA
>JAGVEP010000075.1 GCA_020058145.1 Phycisphaerae bacterium
CGACGCTCTTCCGATCTCAGCCGGGCGCGGGTGTCGTCCGCGTCGGCCGACAGCCCCTGCCGCGTCAGCAGGTAATGGAGCACCAGCAGCGCCTCGCTCGCAGCCCGCGAATCTGTGGTGGCCTGCCGGGCCAGATCGGTCGCCGCATCGAGCTGGCCGCGTGCCAGGCGGTTGCGCGCCAGGTCCAGCAGCAGGTCGCCGGGCAGCGGGTCCTGCGGGTTAAGCGTCCGCTGCAGGTCGCGGGCATAATCGAGCAGCCGGCCCGCTTCTTCGACGAGTCCGTAGTCGTTCAAGATCAGACCGGCCTGCCAGGCCGTAGCGAGCGCGGCCGGATTGAGCTGGAGTACCAGTAAGGCGGCCCGCAGCCGTTCGAGTGGCGGGGCTTCGGCGTCGAGCGTCTGCCAGGCCAGCGTGGCCGCGGCGCTGCTGGCGGGCTCGAAGTGCAGCGCCTGCTTGAGCTCCTGGCGGGCGGTCGGCGAGTCCAGACGTTCCAGCGCCAAACGCGCCAACTCCATGTGGACCATGGCGAGCAACGCCGGCGGCCGCTGGCCCGCAGCCACTGCCAGGAGCCACGCGGTGCGTTTCTCGGCCGTCTGTTGGGCACGCACGCCGGCACCGAGCCAGAGTGCGAACGCCCCCTGGTTGGTCGGATCAGCCTCGAGGAGTCCGCTGACCATCCGCCCCGCTTCGGCCGTATCTCCGTCGAGCGTAGCCAGCTCGTAGAGCCAGGCGTAGGCGTCGGTTTGCCTGGGGTCGAGGCGCAGGGCGGCCCGCAGCAAGGTTCGGACATGCTGCACATCCGCCGCGCTGCGCGCGTCGCGCTGGTTCAAGGCGTAGTCGCGGGCCAGATCGACCAGTAATTCCGCGGTGGTCAGAGGTTCATTGCGGCCGGCGGCCAGCGCGGCTGCGGGGGCGGCGGCGATGAGGAAACAGACGAACAAGAGCCGAAGATGCGGCCGTTTGGGCATGGTCACCTCCGATTTTGGGACTTCAGGATACAGGGGCCGGGGCGCCGGGTACAGGGTTCAGGGTTCACGCAAGAATAGGACGCCGACTGGGACGTGAGCAGCACCCCTGGGTCGGGTTCTTAGACCGTTGGGGCAGCCCTGGGTGTGGTCCGGTAAGTATTGACATGACTGAGGACATTGCAGGGTCTGCGGCTCCCGCTGATGCTTTCTGGGAGAAGACGATGTGTCGCGCTTCCCTATTGCGTGCCCGATGCATACTATAGAGCAGAAGCCGGTTCCCGCATGGGCCCCGCGGGTATCCGTTTGGAGCAAGGGAAGGCTGAGCCAGCCGCGGGCCGTGATCACGCGAGCAGGCGGCGCTTCCCGCGAGTGCTGGCGGGCGTGCCACCGCTGTTGAACCGGCAACCAGTGGATCCCGTCGTTTTGTCGCCGGCCTGGTGGCACATCGGCGAATCGCCGACCGAATCAAGCTTATGGGAGCAGAACTGACATGATCGTCGAAAACACGCAGCGCGCTGGTCGCGGGACGCGGAAGCTCATCGGCCTCGCCGGATTCATCAGCGCCGTCATACTGGGCGGCAGTCCGGCCTTCGCCGGCGACGGCGCGGAACAAGTGTTGGGACCGCCGTACTGGCCCACGTACACGGTCTCCACCGGATCGGAACCCAGCGCGCTCTATTACGACGGCAGCGAGATCGTCGTCGAGACCTTTGACCGTTGGAAGCTCATCTGCGGGTCGAACCCGCTGGGCGCCAGCGACGCCGACCTGAAAACATGGGCGGACCACCACTATCAGGCCATCGCCGCAGGACCGGTCCGGGTCATCGACGACGCCCCGGGGAGCCGCGGCCTCAACCTCGTATTCGTGGCGGACGGTACGGTGCCCTCCGCAGCGGTCACCGCCCTGGGCGTGGCGGAGGCCTACCTCGAAAGCCTGTTTGCGGACCCGATCACGGTCACGATAACGGTCACCTTCCAAGGCATGCCCGGGGGCGTCATCGGCGCCACGTCACCGGCGTATGTCTCCAACGTAACGTTCACGAACACCCGCAACGGGTTGATCAACGACATGGACTCCGACGACGTCATTCAAAGCTGGCTGCCGACGACCAGCTATTGCCCGGTGCGCTACAACGGCGGCACAGACGTGGTCACCAACGAGAGCCTCGTGGACATCACGAAGGCCAACTACCGCGCTTGCGTCGGGACGACCACCGGAAACGCCGCCGCCATGACCTACAACACGAATTTTATCTTCGACTACGACCCGTCCAACGGTATCCCTCCCGACGCGATGTCGTTCATCGATGTGGTGTGCCACGAGACGGGCCACGCGCTGGGCTTCGTTTCCGGCGCGGACAATTTCACGGGCGTCAACTTCACCTGCATGGATCTGTTCCGTTTCCAGCGCACGGACGGCTGCTGCAACTACAACCCGGACAGCTACCAGAATTTCCAGGCGGGTTCGCGGCTCGTATCGAATAACCTCCCGGATGACCAGCACATCTCGGATCTGATCGTGGTCGAGTACCGCATGGCGGATGGCAACCCGGAGCAAGCCAGCCACTTCCGCCACCAGAGTCCGCGGATCGGCCTGATGGCCCCGTATTTCAGCCAGGGGGAGACGCACTACCCCGATTACTTCTATGCATCCGACAAGGCGATGTTCGACGCCTTCGGCTGGAACTACCCGCCGTGTACCGTGCCCCTGTTTACTCAGCAGCCGCCCGTCAGCCAGAGTGCCTGCCCAGGCACGACCGTCGAGATGACCGTGGTGATGAATATCCAGAATGTGAGCTTTCAGTGGCGCATCGGCCAAACCGACCTGCTGGACGATGGCACGCACATCACCGGCGCCACGACGGCCACGCTGCGGCTGCTGAACGCCGTGCCGGCGGACTCGAGTGCTTACTATAATTGCCGGGTCACGAACGTGGATGACGGCTGTGTGAACACGTCGGACTATTCAAGCCTGACGATCTACCCCATCACTGGCTTCACCGGCCAGCCGGTCGACAAGACCGTCCTGGAGTACGAGAATTCCGACTTCCACGTCGTAGCCGCGGGTGGCGCCCCGTTCACCTACCGCTGGCGTCGTAACGGGGTCAACGTGAACAACGGCGGGGGCGTATTCGGCGCCACGACGGCGAACCTCCTGATCGGCGGCACGCAGGCGCACCAGGCCGGCTGGTATGACTGCTTCATCACCGACGCCTGCGGCGGCTCCGCGACCAGCAACGCCGCACACCTCGTGGTCAACACCGGCGTTGGGGCCGGACGCGCCGACCTGAATTGCGACGGGCTCGTGGATTTCGACGACATCAACCCGTTCGTCATGGCGCTGAGTGCCGGCGAGGCCGAGTACTACGTGCAATACCCGAACTGCCACTTCTACAACGCCGACGCGAACAGCGACGGCAACGTGAACTTCGACGACATCAACCCGTTTGTGGATTGTCTCTCGGCCGGCGGTTGTCCCTAGGCGCCAACGCACCGGTCGCGGCGTTCACGCGCATTTGCGGTCCGCAACCTGGTCGGTCAAACTACCGCCAGCCGCCTCGGGCACGCTGGGCCTGTGGCCCGGGCCGGGCGGTGGTTTGTGACGGGACGACCGCCCATGCCGGACGCGTGCGCCAAACGCCTCGCTCTTCCGCAGACCCAGTTGCTCATCGTGGACGTGCAGGAGCGGTTGCTGCCGCAGATCGCGGACCATGGGCGCGTGGTGACGCAGGCGGAGCGGATGATCCGCGCCGCGGTCGCCATGGAGCTCCCGATCACTCTGTCGGAGCAGTATCCACGCGGCCTGGGTGCGACCGTCCCGGCGATTGCAGCAGTTGCGGCCGGGGCCCCGCGCCTGGAAAAAACGACGTTCAGCTTCTGTGCCGACGAGAGCTGTTGCGCCCGAATCCGCTCGGTCGCCCGCCCGCAGGTGTTGCTCGTCGGCATCGAGGCACATGTCTGCGTCTATCAGACCGCCCTGGACCTGCTCGACCTGCACTTGCAGCCCGTGGTCCTGGCTGATGCGGTGGGCTCGCGGCGACCGCTCGACTACGAAGTCGCCCTGGCCGGGCTGCGCGCGGCTGGGGTGCTGGTGACCACCGTGGAGTCAGCGATCTTCCAGCTTGTCCACGCCGCGGGGACCGACCTCTTCAAACGCATCCTGCCGCTGGTGAAATGACATGGCCGGTCGTCCCGCTCCATCCGAAAACGACCACGACTGGGAGGCTGCGGACGATCCCGAGGGTCCGCAGGAGTGCGACCTCGTCGAGACGGACGCGGACGAGACGCCAACCGTTCCGTGCCCGAGTTGCCGGAGCTCGATTCCGGAGTTTGTGGACCGCTGTCCGTATTGCGGGGATTGGTTCGTGCCGTCCTCCGGAGACAGCACGCACCGCAGCCCGTGGCTCGCGGTGTTCATCGTCATCTGCGTGGCGGCGCTGCTGTTCCTGTGGGTATTCTAACGCCACTCCTATCGGGCGGGTACAATCCCGCCGCGACAGCGTCGCGGAAAGCAGGTGCCGAATGCAGGACATCCAGGATTTGCTCGCCCGCGCGCAGGCCTTGGGCACGGCCCTCGCCGCGCATCCGACCGTGCGCGCCTATCACGCGGCCCAGCGGGCGGCGCGGGCGGACGCCGGGGCGCAGCGGCTGATGCGCGACTATCACACCCAGCTCAACCGCATCCAGCAGTTGGAAGCCGAGCTGAAGCCGGTCGAAGTGGCCGACAAGCAACAGCTTAAGAGCCTCGAAACGGAGATGGCCGGAAACGAAGCGCTGAAGACGCTGATGCGCAACCAGGCCGACTACGTGGCGCTGATGGCCCAGGTGAACGGCGCGATCGACGGGCCGCTGGGCGAGCTGGCCTCCGGGGAACCGCAGACGTGACCTTCGGCGACGACCCGCCCACGGGACCGGCGGGGAGCGCGGCCTACCAGCCCATGAAGCCCGCGACAATCGCCTGGTTGGCGGCGCTGCTGGGCTGCACGGCGCTGCTCTCCTGCTACGATCTCGGCGGCGGGGCCCGCTTCGAGCCGACGGATTGCTGGGTCGCGCAGACGGCCCGGGAGATGTACGCGGGGAAGCTCACGCGCGACCTCATCGTGCCGAAATTCTCCGGCGAAACGCGGATGCAGAAGTCTCCGGGGCCGTACTGGGCGGTGCTGCTCACCGCCGCGCTGCGCGGTCAGCCGGACATCGACGAAGTCGCGACGCGCATCCCCAGCGCGCTGGCCGCGCTGCTGATCGTCGGCACCGTGTTCTGGTTCACGCGGCGCGTGGCGGGCGACCGGGCGGCCATCTTCGCCGGCTTTGCCTGCTCCGCGAGCGCCTTGACGCTGTATTGGTCGCACCGCGGGGCGAGCGATCTCGGCCTCGCAGCGCTGACCACTCTTTCCCTGGCCCTGGCTTGGGTCGCGGCCGAGCAGCAGCCGCGCGGCCCCAAGAACACCGTCTTGTGCCTGTTGGCTTACTTCGCCGCCGGGCTGGGCATGCTATACAAGCTCCCGATGCCGCTGGCGATCGTCGGTGTGCCCGTCGCGCTATACATCGTGCTGAAGCGGCGCTGGCGAGTCCTCGCCCGGCCGATCCACCTCGTGGGCCTGCTCGTTTTTCTGCTGCCGTGGGTGCCGTGGGTGTTCGCCGTCCTGTATTTTGAGCCGACCGCGCTGGCGAAGTGGCGGGTGGAGTTTCTGGACCGCTTCACTGGGGACTTGCCGAACGTCGAGGGCCAGCGCCAGTGGTACTGGCACTTTTTCTATCTCGCCCCACCCCTGTATTACTGCCTGCCGTTTTCGGGGTCCTTGCCGCAGGCGCTGGCCCGTGTCTTGCGGCCGCCGCCGGGCGTGAACCGCGACGGGCTGCACTTTGCCGGCCTGTGGTTCGCGGGCTTGCTCGTCTTTTTCACCGTGGCGGCCGGAAAGGAAGAACGCTATCTCCTGCCCGCCCTGCCGCCGCTGTTCGTGCTGCTGGGCATCGAGTTGGCGCGTTTTTTCGATCCGCAGCGGCCGGTGAATGCACGCTGGGAGCGGCGTGCCGCGCGCGGCATCCAGATCCTGCTGCCACTCGGTTTTGCCGCCGGCGTCTTCGGCACTTACGCGTGGTACAAGCAGGTTGGGCAGGCGCAGGGGTTCGCGTTCGCCCAGGTTTGGCAGCCGTACGTGGTGTGTGCCGTAATATTCACGGCGGGGGCCTATTTCGCCACCGCGTTTTATCGCCGCCGGCAGCGAAACGCCGCCTTCGGCGTCGCGGTGGCGACGATGTGGGTGACGTGGTTGTGGGCCTGGCCGACGCTGGGACCGGTGCTGGTTTCGCAGCGGCCCTTTCTCGACTTTTCCGCCCAGTTGCGCGCGAAGCTCGACCCCGAGCTGCTGACCCACGTGCGGCAGATCGGCAGCCAGGACGCGCGCATCATCTGGTACAGTGATTACCGCTTTCCACGGATCATCGACCAGCTCGAACTACTGCGCCGCCAACAAGGCCGCCGTTCGCTGCGGCGCGAAGTTGAGCTCGTCGGCGAGGAACTCGTGAATCGACTCGCCGCCGACGAACTCGCGTTGTTCATCGCGGCACGCTCGGACTACGTCACGTTTCTGTTGGAAGCTCCCCGGCGACTGGCCGAACTTGGCCGCCAGATGCCGGCGGCACACCTGTGGCTGCAGACGCACGTGGGCCCAAAGAACCAGCATTTCGTGCTGTTTGGTAATCGGCCGCCGCCGTGGCCCGAGCCGAACCTGAAGCCACCGAGTGACCGCATGGAGATAGCCCAGGCGCTGGGCGAGCTACCGAGCGTGCGTGCGGATACCGCGCCCGCGTCGGCCACGTCCACGCCATCGTCCCAGGGATCATGATCGCCGCTCGACTCCGACAGCGTCTGCTCGCCGTGACCGAAGCTCCCACGCTCGCCATTGCGCTGCGCCGGCTGGGCGAGTACGTGGCCCTGCGGCTGTGGACGATGATCATCGGCTGCTTCCCGATCGAGTGGAACCTGGTCACCGGGCGGTGGCTGGGGCGCATCTGGTGGACGGTCAAGAAAAACCACCAGGACCGGGCGCTGGGCAACCTGCGTCCGGCCCTGGGTGCGCAGTACGGCGAGGCGGAGCTGCGGCGCATCGCGCGCCGCTCATTTGAACACTTTGCGCAGCTCTACCTGGTGGAGTTGGTCTTGACCCCGCGGCTGGTCAGCGAGTGGTCGTGGGCGCGCTACGTGGAACTCGATCAGCTCGGACCCGCGCTGCGCGAACTGCTGTCGGACCGCGGGTGCGTTCTGCTGACGGGGCACTTCGGCAACTATGAGCTGCTGGGCTACACGATCTGCCGGCTCGGCATTCCGCTCGTCGCCGTCATGCGGCCGCTCGACAACCCACTAATCAACCGCTACCTGGAGGCGTCGCGCGCGGCGGGCGGCCTGACCTTGCTCTACAAAAAGGGCGTCTCCGCCAGGGCGGGCGACGTTTTGGATCACGGCGGTGCCCTGAGCTTCATCGCCGATCAAGACGCCGGGCGGAAGGGCCTGTTCGTGGACTTCTTCGGCCGCAAGGCTTCGACCTACAAGTCGATCGGGTTGCTGGCGATGCAGAAACGGGTACCGATCGTGGTCAGCTTCGCCGCACGGACCCGCCGCGGATTTCACTATCGCATCGCCGTTGAGCGGATCATCCAGCCGGAGGAGTGGGACGCGCAGGCGGACCCGCTGTACTGGATCACGCAGACGTTCAGCAGCGCCCTGGAGGCTGCGATTCGCCGCTATCCCGAGCAATACCTCTGGGTCCATCGGCGGTGGAAACACAGACCCAAGACTGAGTCGCAGGGTGTGGACGCCCCGGGGGCCAATTTTGGATTTTAGATTTTGGATTTTGGATTGGCAGAGGGGCGCCGGCGCAAGTCCTCACTCCAAAATCCAAAATCCAAAATCCAAAATTCCTACGTTCCTTCCCCCGACGACGACAGGTAGTGGTCCTGCTCCGGCGTGAGCTTGTCGATGCGAATGCCCATCGCTTGGAGCTTGAGTTTCGCGACCTCTTCCTCAATCTCCCGCGGCACCTCGTGAACCACGACACCGAGCTTGCCCCCTTGCCGCACGATCCACTCCGCCGTCAGCGCCTGCGTGGCAAAGCTCATATCCATCACGCTGGCCGGGTGGCCGGTCGCGGCACTCAGATTTACGAGTCGTCCGTCGGCGAGCAGATAAATGCGCTTGCTGCGACCGCCGCGCAGACCGGCAAGCTCAAATTCGGTTACCAGCGGCCGCACATCCGGGGTCACTTTCTTGGCCAGGGTCGTGAGCGCGGGGATATCGATCTCGACGTCGAAATGCCCGCTGATGCAGACGATCGCGCCGTCCTTCATCCGCTTGAAATGCTCGGCACGCAGCACGTGCTTATTGCCCGTGACCGTGATGAACACCTCGCCAATCGCAGCGGCGTCGCTCATCGGGCGTACGGCGAACCCGTCCATCGCCGCCTCGAGCGCTTTGAGCGGCTCGATCTCGGTCACCGTCACGATCGCGCCGGCCCCGCGGGCCCGCATCGCGACGCCGCGCCCGCACCAGCCGTAGCCGGCCAC
>JAGVEP010000055.1 GCA_020058145.1 Phycisphaerae bacterium
AGGCGCTTGCTCGGAGACCGCCAAGTGAGGTATACAAGCATTAACACTGGCTGGGTTTGAGGCGCCTACACCTGGCTGGTTTTGGGGCGCCCCGTGACAGTTCTCCGGGGATTTAAGCGCCTTGATGTGCGTGGCAAATCCCTGGACGAGCTCATCGATTGAAGGGCTTTGCTGGGACATTGAGGTTCCGACCGGCCAGTGTATTCTCGATGCCCGCCGCACGCCATTCCGTGGGCCTGCGAGAGGAAATCGTTGTACGGCGTCCGCCGCCCCGCTGGGGCGGATTGTGGAGGGCGGACGTTTTCCACGGGTTGCGCTCCGCCCGGCTGGCGCCGGGCTGCGCTGCACCCGTGGCTATGGTCCGGCACCCCTGGCGGGGTTCAAAGACGTCCCTCGAACCGGCGGGACGCCGATGCTCCCCGTCGCGGATGCACTCGCTGGCGCTTCGTGTTCTGACGCGCTCGCTTACGGTTGGAGCGTCAGGGCTGGCGGAGTAGGCTGCACGTAGAGATTCGACGCCAGCCGGCCGGCGCGCTCGCCCAAGGGGCTGAACCAGAGCGTGCCGATCAGCAGAATCACCACGGCACACACATTCACGAGCGCCAAGCCGCCGAAGGGGACTTGCAGCCTGGGGAGCGTCGCGTCGTCGGTGAGGAACATCTGCCGGATGATCCGCACGTAGTAGTACAGGCTGATGGCCGTGTTGACGACCGCGATGACGACGAGTCCCCAGAGCCACGGTTGCGCCGCGGCGCTGGTGCCGAGGGCGACGAGCAGGAACCACTTGGCCGCGAAACCGCCGAGCGGCGGCAAACCAACGAGCGAAAACAGGCAAACGGCCAGCGGCACCGCGATCCACGGCGCGCGGCGGCCCAAACCCGTAAACGCGGACAGATGATCGGTGCCCGCGTGCCACGTCACCAGGGCCGCCGCCCCAAAGGCGCCGACGTTCATCAGCAGGTAGACGAGCAGGTAGGCGACAACCGCGGAGATGCCGACATTCGCCGCCGTACCGGCAGGTGCGACCAGGATGGCGGCCGCCATCATCATGTAACCCGCGTGCGCGATCGACGAATACGCCAGAATTCGCTTGACGCTCTCCTGCCTGAGTGCGGCGAGGTTGCCGACGGTACACGTGACGGCGGCGAGGATGCCGATCGCCCAGGCCAGCAGCTCTGTATGGTGGGTACCACCCGCCGCTGCCCCGCCCAGCGTAGTCACGATCCGCAGCAGCAGGCCCAGCCCCGCCGCCTTGCTCGCGATGCTCAGCCACGTGGTGATCTCGATCGGGGCGCCCTCGAACACGTCCGGGCACCAGTAGTGCATCGGAACTGCGGCGATCTTGAACACCACGCCGACGCCCAGGGCTGCCAAACCGAGGCAGAACAGCCAGTCGGTGCCTGTGGCACCGGCATCTTGCTGGTGACTCCACAGGCTGGAAGCCTGTGCCACAGCCCCCAGATCCAGCGTCCCGAACCGACCGTACAGCAGCGACACACCATAGACCATGATCGCCGCGGAGGCCGCCCCGAAGAGCACGTATTTCAGGGCCGCTTCGGCCCCGAGCCGCGAGCGTCTGTCCGCGGCGACGATGGCATAGCTCGGCAGCGATGCGGTCTCCATCGCGATGATGATGACGAGCAGGTTCAGGCTGCCCACCATGAGCATCATGCCCAGGGCGCTGGTCAGCAGCAGCACGAAGAACTCGGGACCGCCGACGTCGCCCACGGGGCGGCTGGTCGCGCGCATGCGGCGCTCGATCGTGCCGGTCAGCCAGAGCCAGATGATCGCCGCCAGGAGCACGAACAGGAACAGCTTGAAGAACACGCTGAAGCGGTCAGCGATCAACATGGGCGGCTCGCCGGGCGGGGCGAGTCCGCCGAGCCCGCCGTCCCCGACGACGCGGGCCACATGGGCCGTAGCCAGGACTCCGAGCAGCGCTCCGAGCAGTGCAATCATCGCAGACAGTTGCGGCCGCCGGCCCGCGACCAGCGCGACGAGCAGCACGGCGACGATGGTGCCGGTGAGCACGAGCTCCGGGCTGAAGAGGTGGAGCTCGGCCGAGGTGGGCAACCAGGTATTGGCGAGTAGAAGTTTCATAGTCGAGTTGCGGTTGTGGTGGGCCGTGCCCACCGTACGTCATGGTCGCGCGAACGTGCCGACGGCGGCCGTCAGCATGTCGCCATGCCGCGCACAGAGGTCGGTGATCTGGTTCAGCGTCCCGTTCATAAATCGGAACAACGATTGCTCGGGCAAGATGCCCAGAACTAGGGCCAGCACGGCCAGCGGCACCAGGATAGCCACTTCCCGGAAGGAAACCTCGGGGAAGCCCTTGTACTCCTCGCGCTGCTTGCCGAGGTAGACGCGCTGGATCATCCACAGGATGTAGCCGGCCGTCAGGATCACGCCGGTCGCCGCGAGCACCGCCGCCGGCTTGGCCCAGGCGAAATTCGCGGAGAAGGTGGCAATCAGCACCCAGAATTCGCCAATAAACCCGCACAGGCCGGGTAGGCCGAGCGAGGCGAAGAAGCCGACCGTCGCCAGCGAGCCGTACACCGGCATGGTGAGCCACAGACCGCCAAAGCGGTTGATGTCGCGGTGGTGCGCCCGGTCGTAAATCACGCCGACGAGGAAGAAGCACATCGGGCTGGAAATGCCGTGGGCGATGACCTGGAACATGGCCCCTTGCAAACCCGCCGGGGTCATGATCGCGATGCCCAGCAGCACGTAGCCCATGTGGCTGATCGAACTGTACGCCACCAGCCGCTTGAAGTCGGTCTGGGCCATTGCGCACAGGGCACCGTAGATGATGTTGATGAGCCCCAGCACCGCCAGCGGCCACGCGGCTTCGGGGCCGACCATGGGCAGGACGGGGTAGCTGATTCGCAGCAGGCCGTAGGCCCCCATCTTCAGCAAAACGCCCGCCAGGATCATGCTGATGGGCGTCGGGGCTTCCACGTGGGCATCGGGCAACCAGGTGTGGAACGGGAAGACCGGGATTTTGATCGCAAAGCCGACGTACAGCAGGATGAACATGAACGGCGCGAATCGCCAGCCGAGGAAGGTCGCCGAGCCGAAGGCCTGCTGAATCTCCGGGTCGGTCGCCATTTTCAGCAGGTCGAACGTGCGGTGGCCGACTGGAGCGTAGAAGTAGAACGCCAGCAGCGCGACCAGCATCAGCACCGAACCGACGAGGGTGTAGATGAAGAACTTAATCGCGGCGTATTCTTTCCGCGGCCCGCCCCACACGCCGATGAGGAAGTACATCGGCAGCAGCATCACTTCCCAGAAGATGTAGAACAGGAAGAAGTCGAGGGCACAGAACACGCCCAGCATCCCCGTTTCGAGCAGCAGGAAGAGGCAGAAGTAGCCGCGGACGCCGTGGTTGACCTTCCAGTGCTCGATGTTCCAGCTTGCCAGGGCGGCGAGGAAGCTGATGACCGTCGTCAGGATGACGAGCGGGAAGCTGAGGCCGTCGACGCCGACGTAGTACTGAATCGGGGTGGCGTTGTCGCCTTCGCCGAGCGTGATCCAGGTGAACTTCGTGACCTCATACAGCTTCTGGCCGTACGCGCCGCCGAAGATACCCGCGGCATCTTGGCCCCACCACGCGAAGTGCGGAAACAGGCCCAGCGAGAGCGCGAGCGTCACGCCGCTGGCCAGAATGGCGATGACCTTCACTGCCCGGTTGCTCGGGACGATCAGGCAGAGCACCGCCGCGATCGTCGGCAGGAAGATGATCCAGTTCAGGAGATTACCTTCCACGATATCAGTCTCCGTAGGGTGGGCACCGCCCACCTTCTCTTTGGCTCATCTCGCATGGCGAGCAGTGTCGCCACACGAACTGGTGGGCAGTGCCCACCCTACGCAAATGCCATCCACAGGACCACCACCGCCACACTGCCGGCGGCAAAGAGGATGTAATTCCGAATGCGGCCCACTTGCGGGCTGCGTGCGAGCCCACCGAGCGACCAGGTTCCGCGGCCGACGCCATTGACGGCGCCGTCTACGACGCCCTGGTCCAGGATAGTCCCGCTAATCCACGACAAGCGCTCGGTAACAAGCGCCGACAGGTTGACGAGGGCGTCGACCACGTATTTGTCGAATGCGTACGAGACGGCTTTGAGCACCATCGTCCCGCCGACGAACACGAGGCCATAGAACTCATCGAAGAAGAATTTGTGCGACAGCAGGACGTGTACCGGCCGCAGCGCCGTGGCCAGTTTCTCCGCCAAGCCGAGCCCGCGGCGGTAGAGCACCCAGGCAACGAAGAAGCCGACGACGAACGCACCGCCCACAATGCGGGCCAGAGCGGCGTGAGTCGTGTGGCCAATCAGCAGGCCGTGGGCGTCCGCGGCCTCAGTGGCCTCGCCGTCAAACGCTGCCGTCAAGAAAGGCGTCGGCGCCGCGTCGGCGACCAGCGGGCGAAACAGGTAGTAGCTCGAGAAAAACGTGCCGAGCGCGAGCACCACCAGCGGCAGATACATCAGCGGGCTTTCGTGCGCGTGGTCGTATACGTGGTGGTCACGCGGCTTGCCCATGAACGTCAGCCACCACGCCCGGAGCATGTAGAAGGGCGTGATGTAGGCGATGATGATCGGAATCCAGAACAGCCAGGGCGGCAGAGCGGCATTTTGGATTTTGGATTTTGGATTTTGGATTGGCGCGGCGCCAGCCACTACGGCGGTGTTGCCCGTATGGGGGGAAGCTTCCGCCTCGCCACGGCCGACAGGGGCGTCGGCCGCTACATTTTCTTCTCCATACACCCGGTGATACGCCACCGCCAGAATCTCGTCCTTGCTGAAGTAGCCACCCAGGCCGAACGGCGTGTGATTGGGCATCCAGATCGCCGGGATGCCCGCACCGGCGATCGCGAGCACGCCAACCAGAAACGTCCCGCAGGTGACCGGCATTTTCCGCCAGAGGCCGCCCATTTTTCGCATGTCCTGCTCGTGATGGCAGCCCTCGATGACCTGGCCGGAGCCGAGGAACATCAGCGCCTTGAAAAACGCGTGCGTGAGCAGGTGAAACAGGGCCGCGATCCACGCCCCCACGCCCATGCCGAGCATCATGTAGCCGAGCTGGCTGATCGTGGAGTACGCGAGCACTTTCTTGATGTCGGTTTGCACCATCGCGACCAGGGCCGCCAGCGTCAACGTAATGCAGCCAATGACCGCCACGAAGAGCTGTGCCTCGGGCGTCAGCAGCACGAAGATGCGCGCCGTCAGATAGACGCCCGCGGCGACCATCGTGGCCGCATGAATGAGGGCGCTGACGGGCGTCGGACCTTCCATCGCGTCGGGCAGCCACACGTGCAGCGGGAACTGGGCGCTTTTGCCGATCGCGCCGCAGAACAGCAATATCCCCATCCACGTCGCGAGATTCAGCCCCAGGAACGTCTGCGAAAACAGCGGGCCGTGCGTCTGCCATTGTCCTGCAAACGCCTGTGCAGCCCCGCTCAGCGACAGGTCGCCGAGATACAGATACGCCATGCCGAGGCCGATGATGAAGCCGCAGTCGCCGACGCGGTTGGTGACGAAGGCCTTGATCGCCGCGGTCGAGGCGCTCTTTTTGTGGAAATAGAAGCCGATCAACAGGTACGAGCACAGCCCCACAAGCTCCCAACTGATGAACAGCAGCAGCAGGTTGTCGGCGATGAGCAGCAGCAACATGCTGAAACCGAACAGCGAGAGGTAGGTAAAGAACCGGTGGAACTTGCTGAGGCCGTCGATCTCGTCGCTATGGCCCGCCATGTAGCCGACGCTGAACACGAAGATGCACGTCGAGACCAGCGTGACCATGAAGAACATGATCAGCGTCAGGCTGTCGAGGTTGACGCCGAAGGCAAGGGGGACGCTGCCGAGGTAGGCCCACAGCACGGGGGCACTGCGGGCGGCGAGCCGGCCGGCCTCGTCCAGTCCGTGCCATTTCACGAGTGCGGCTGCGGAGAGCACGCAACTCGACGCGATCGCCAGGACGGCGACCCAGCCCGCCAGCGGCTTGCCGAGCCGATACCCGCACAGGGCCAGGATCAGGAAGCTCGCCAGCGGAATCAGGACGCCGGCGACTAGTAGTTGTTCAATATTCGACATACTCGTAGGGTGGGCAATGCCCACCAATCCTCACGCTCCGGTGGGCGGCGCCCACCAATCACGCACGGTGGGCAGTGCCCACCCTACATTCATCCACGCAACTGGCGGCCCTCATCCGCGTCGATCGTTGAAAGCAGCCGGTAGTAGTTCACAAAAATCGCGATGGCAATCGCCGCCTCGGCCGCCGCGAGCACGATCACGAACAGAGCCGCAATCTGCCCGTCCAGTCGGCCGGTCCGGTAGCGTGAGAACGCCACGAGGTTCAAACACGCGGCATTCAGCACCAGCTCGGCGCCGATCAGAATTCCGACCGCGTTCCGCTTGGTCGTCATCACGTACAAGCCGCAACAGAAAAGCACTGCGGCGAGGACGAGGTAGTGGGTCAGGCCGATTGTCAGCATGCTCGCTTCCATGGGTCGTCACAGCGGCGGGCCGGGCCGCGTTATTTCTTCTCCGGCTGGACCAGATACGCCGCCCCGATCATCACCGCCAGCAGCAGCACGCTGATCACCTCGAACGGCACCAGGTACGTGGACAGCAGTTCCGTGCCGATTTGGGCCACCCCGAAGTCCGGTGTGCTCGGCGAAACCACCGGCCCCGCGGTGCGAACCAGGATGGCGGTCAGGCCCGCGAGCAGCGCGAGGGTGACGACCGCGGCACCGATCATTTCAAGTGGCCGGACGCGCAGTTTGGTGCCATACGCGCGGCTGGTGAGCATCACGCCGAAGACGATCACGATCAGCGTTCCGCCGGCGTAAACGATTAGTTGAATCGCCCCCAGGAAGTTCGCGGCCATGAGAAAATAGAGCAGCGCCACGCCGCCGAGCGTGCCGAGCAGGCACAGCGCCATGCGGACGATGTTGCTGGCGAGGACGCACCCCAGTGCGAATGCCGTTACGACCGCCGCCAGAAGATAGAACGCAATTGCCTCGCCGGTCACACCTTAGCTCCCAGGCCAATGTTCGATCGCCAGCGTGCCGACCAGTTGCCGCCGGTTCGAGTAGCCGTAAAACACGATGCCGATGATGGCGAGCACCGCTCCCACGCCGAGCGCGGTACACGCGAGGTTGGCCACGACTGCGAGCATGCTGCCGTGCGGGACCAACAGTGCCCAGAACGTGGCGCCGAGCAGGACCAGCATCGACAGCGGCAGCATGACCTGCACGCAGGCGTACATTACCTGGTCCAGACGAATCCGGGGCAGTGTCCAGCGCAGCCAGATCTGCACGAAGAGGAAGAAGAAGCCCTTGAAGATCAGCCACAGCGGTCCGTTGAAGAGGATGCCGTACAACGCGCGTTGCCAGAGCGGGCCGTGCAGCCAGGCCGCACCCCAATTAGCCGGCAGCGGCGAATACCAGGCACCGAAGAACAGGATCGCGGCCAGCGCGCCGACCGCAAACATCTCCGCGTATTCGGCGAAGAAGAACAGCGACCAGCGGAAGCCGCTGTACTCGGTGTAGACCCCGGCGACCAGCTCGCTTTCCGCCTCCGGCAGGTCAAACGGCGCCCGCTTGCAGGCCGCCAGCGTGGCCGTGAAGAACAGCACCGCGGCGGCCAGCGTGAAAGGACTCTGAAATGCAAGCCAGGTGTGGAAACCGCCCGCTTGCAGCTCGCCGATCGCCGTCAGTCGCAGCGTACCCGTGGTCATGACCGGCACGAGCAGCGCGAAGCCCAGCGGGATTTCGTAGGAGATCATCTGGCACGCTTCACGCATCGCGCCGAGCAGGCTCCACTTGTTATTCGAGGCCCAGCCGGCGACGATCACGCCGAGCACGCCGATGCCCGCCAGCGCCAGGATGAACAACAGCCCAATATCGAGGTCGCGGCAAATCCACGCGGCGCTGAAAGGCAACGCCAGGAACAACGCCAGCGCCGGCATGAACGCAATATACGGCGCAAGTTTGAACAGCGGGCGGTCGGCGCCTTCCAGATAGATGTCTTCCTTTTGCAGGAGCTTGATGCCGTCGGCCATGGACTGGGCCCAGCCATGCCAGCCGCCGACGCGCATCGGCCCGAGGCGGCTCTGCATGCGGCCGGCGACCTTGCGTTCCCACCAAATCGTGAACATCGCCAGCAGCGACACGAAGCCGACCACGCCGACCAGTGCGAGAATATCGCGCGTCAGACGGAATTGCAGCGGCCAGAGCGCGTAAGCCAGGAAGGAAGCCGTAGGGTGGGCACTGCCCACCACTGCCTTACCCCGACCATCGATGGAATCGGTGGGCGGTGCCCACCCTACCGCTCCCTGACGCCGGACTTCAATAGAATCGGTGGGCAGTGCCCACCCTACGGCCTCCAAGTCCGCGACGGTCAGCACGCCCGTCGCGCCGGCCCCGTAGTGATCCGCGACCGCGGCATCGACCTGTTCGTACAGCAGTGCCGGCACCCACGCGAGCAGCGCGATGCCGACCAGGCCGCCGACGAAGATCAGGAATGCCAGCCGGAATAGCCACGTGCCCACGAGGCGGCTGAATTGGATGACGAAAGCCGCGCCCAGGCACGTCATCGCCGCGACGCCGGCCAGTGCCGTGCCCAGCACGGCCAGCCAATAGCCTGCGCCCGGCGCACTGGAAGCGAGATAGCCCAAGCCCAAGGCTGCGACAGCCAGCACGATCCCCAGCACGGCGAACGTGCGCACGGCGCGCGGCTTGGCGCTGGCACTCCAGCGGGAACGCAGGGCATCTTCAACGGTGAAATTCGCCATACGGTTGTCAGTCACGTGGGCGGGCCGTGCCCACCCTACCGGTCCACTTCTCCCATCACCACATCAATACTGCCCAAAATCGCCGCTACGTCTGCAATGAGTACGCGCCGGCAAACGTGCGTCGCGATCGACAGGTTGCAGAACGACGGGCCGCGGATTTTGACGCGGCGCGGCGTCTTCTTGCCGTCGCCGACGATCAGGTACCCGAGCTGGCCGCGTGCCCCTTCAACCTCCAAATACACCTCGCCGGCGGGGACCTTAAGCGCGGCGGGCACCTTGGCCCGAAACTCGCCCGCCGGGAGCTGTTGGAGCGCCTGGCGGAGAATTCGCACGGACTGCTTCATCTCCTGCATCCGCACGAAATAGCGGCTCCAACTGTCGCCGACGACGACCTCGCGCGGCACGCCGATCGCCCCGCCCGCTATGCCGATGGGGATGTCGAACTCAAAACGGTCGTAAATTTCGTACGGCACACAGCGCCGCAGGTCCCACTTCACGCCGCTGGCCCGCAAGCACGGGCCGGTCAGCCCGTAAGCCAGCGCGTCCGCCGCCGAGACGACCCCCACGCCGGCGGTCCGCTTGACGAAGATGTAGTTGTAACTTAGCAGGTTGTTGTACTCGTCGATTTTCGGCTCGAAATAATCGAGGAAGTGCGCGAGCTTGTCCGCGAAACCCCCCGGCAGGTCCTGGGTGACCCCGCCGATGCTCAGGTAGTTGTACGTCAGCCGCTGGCCGCAGGTGGCCTCGAACAGGTCAAGGATGTACTCGCGCTCGCGGAACGCGTACAAGAACGGCGTGAACGCCCCCATGTCGAGCCCATAACAGCCGAACGAGACCAGGTGCGAGGCGATGCGGTTCAGCTCGCACATCAGCACCCGGATGTAGCGCGCCCGCTCCGGAACTTCCAGCCCGCACAGCTTTTCAATCGCCAGGCTGTAGCCGTGGTTGTTGTTCATCCCGGCGAGGTAATCGAGCCGGTCGGTATACGGCACAAACTGCACCGGCGTGACGTTTTCGCCGATCTTCTCGGCACAGCGGTGGAGGTAGCCGATGTGCGGAATCGCTTCGAGGACCAGCTCGCCGTCGGTGCGGAGCATGAGGCGCAGCACGCCGTGAGTGCTCGGGTGCTGCGGACCCATGTTGATGAGCAGCTCTTCGGTGCGCAGATCGTCGGCCGCGACGCGCTGGCGATCGAAGTCTGTCAGGAGATCGGGTTGGCCGTGAACGACCTTATCTTCCATACAAGCTGTCAGCTTTCAGCCGTCACCGCGCACGGGATGCCGTCGTATTCCGTTGGAAACACGTAGTCCTTGCGCAGCGGGTGCCCGATCCAATCGTCGGGCAGCAGAATTCGCCGGGGGTCTGGATGACCATCGAAGATCACACCGAACAGGTCAGCCGCTTCGCGCTCGTGCCAATCCGCGGCGGGCCACACGTCGGCGACAGATGCGACGTGCCCGCCGTCGCGCGGCACGCGAACACGGACGGCAATCGTACTCTGGTTGACCCACAATCCCTGCTGCCCGCCGGGTTGCATCGAAATCAGGTCGTAAACCACCTCAATCCACGGCTCCGGGTGCAAGTCGAGGCCGCTGACACAGCGGAGCATGTTCATTTGCAGCCGCGGATCGTCGCGCAGGAACACAGCGGCCTCGTGCCAGCGCTCGGCGGCGATCGTCACGTGCGGGTGTGAGCCTTCGGCCACGACCGCCGTGAGCGCGTCGCCGAACTGGGTCTTCAAAATGTCCGCGATTTCCTGCGGACTCACCGCACTGCTCCGTAAGAAGAACCACAGAGGCACAGAGGCACAGAGAGGAATTTCTTAGTTCTCAGTCGGTCGCCAGGCTCTCTCTGCACTGTCCTCTCTGTGCCTCTGTGTCTCTGTGTCTCTGTGGTTAGCTTTTCTTCGCAATCGTTTCCTGCCGCATTTTGTCTTGCAGCCGCAGAAGGCCTTCGATCAGCGACTCGGGCCGCGGCGGGCAGCCGGGGATGTACACGTCGACCGGCACGACCAACTCCACGCCTTTGACCACGTGGTAGCCGTACTTGAAATACGGCCCGCCGCCGCAGGTGCAGGCCCCCATCGCCATGACGTAGCGCGGTTCGGCCATTTGGTGGAACAGCCGGCGGATGCGGGACGCCATCTTGAACGTCACCGTGCCGGCCACGATCATCAGATCGGACTGCCGCGGGGTAGCGCGAAACGCGCCGGCCCCGAAGCGGTCGAGATCAAAGCGTCCGGCCCCGGCGGCCATCATTTCGATCGCGCAGCACGCCAGGCCGAACGTCATCGGCCAAATGCTGTTGGTGCGGGCCCAATTCAGCGCCCAGTCGACCGAGGTGACGACGAAGTTCTCTTCAAATCGGTTGTGCAGCCAGCCCTTCGCCATACCGTGTCATTCGCTCGCTGTGCCCGCCGCCTCGAGTTTGGTTTGCCGCTCTATTACTGAATCCTGAGCCCCGAGCTCTGATCCTTGTTGCCGTCCTGAGAATGCCCGCACCCAGTCGAGATATCCGAACCGCCAGAGGTACAGGAACCCGACCACGATTACGCCGAAGAAAAACAGCATGTCCCAAAGAGCCGCCCAGCGAATCTCCTTAAGCACCTCCGACGAGGCTCCGGGCGCGCCTCCGCCGCCGAAGACCACGGCCCAGGGATAGAACAGGGCGATTTCCACGTCAAACACGAGAAACACGAGCGCCACGACGTAGAACCGCAGGTCGAACTGCACCCAACCCGTACCCACCGCCTCCTCGCCGCACTCGTAGGCCCGGTTCTTCTCCGGATGCGGCAGCCGCGGCCGCAAGAACTTGCCGAACAGAAGCACGGCAAAGGCCATCAGAAAGCCGGCCAAGGCGAAGATGCCGAGGGCTTGGAGAAGCTGCGTGCCCCCCTCTGTATCTAGCGAGGCCAATAGTGGCACGAAGTCCAGTTCCTTATGGGCTGCGGTCCGTCGCCGTGGCGGCGGGCCCGGTTAGAAGCCATGATCGCGGTAAAATAACGTAGATCGCGGAGGAAGCAAGCTCGGACAAACTTAGGCCCCCGCGGCCGGCTTCTCCGCCTCGCCCGCCGGCGCTGCGGGGACCTTCTTTTCGACCGGTTGCTCTGCTAGCGCCTTGCGCATCTCCTCGCGCGCCGGTTCGGGCTGGTTAGTCCATTTCTCTTTGAGCCGCCGCGCCCAGTCCGGGAGCGAGTTCTTCAGGAGCCACGCCGGCATGGGCGTCCGCAAGCCCTGCTGGGCGAGCGTGGTAAATTCCACGATCGTGCTCGGCCGGTCGTAGCCCGAATGGTCGTGGATATCGCCCATGTGCAGGCACTCCGTCGGGCACGGATCGCAGCACAGCCCGCAGAACATGCACTTGGAGTAGTCGATCGCATATCGGATCATCGCCCCGCCCCGGACGCGGCCGGTTTCCTTGTCGATCTTCCGCGGGCCGGAGTTCTCGATGTAAATGCAATCGATCGGGCAGGCGCGGGCGCACGCCTTGCACGCACTGCACTTCTCGATTTCGTACCAGTGGAACCCGCGGAACTGCGGCTGCGTGGTCGGCGGCATGTCCGGGTACTGCACCGTTACCGTCCGGGCGAAACAGTACTTCAGCGTGATGCGCATCCCGATCAGGATGGTCCGCAGGGTTTCGTAAACGCCGTGAACAGGCGATCTTCGCACCGGCTGCACCTCAAATGGACCCCTGACGCGTCCAAGCGGCGGGATTCTAACACCGGCGCTCGCCCGTTGCCAAGGGCGACACGATAAACCCGAATCGGCATTTGATTTCGGGGGTTCTCAGGTCCTAAAACCCAGTAGCTAAGCGGGGGCTGGAGAGAGACCATGCGCGCAGCGTCCTTTCAACTGGGTCGCCCAGTCGTCCTTACCGCGTCCATCTTGCTCCTCACCAGCCTCGCCTCAGGACAGCTTCCTTACAACTTCACCGTCAACTCGTCCGCCAGCGGCCTCGACGCGACGCTGAGCCTCTCCGCGAACACAAGTGGCACCCTGATCGGCAATTACGACCCGAATTCGAATCCGACCGGCACGCGTACCAAGCCCGGCGTCTGGGGACCGTTTGGCGACACGGAAAACCTGCCCGTCAACATAAGTCTCGCCGGCGGCTTCGGTAATACCGTCCACACCGCCCCGACCGGGGCCTTCCAGCTCGACCTCGACCTCGCGGGCGGCCTGCTACGCATCCGCAACTTCGGGTCGAATCTGCTGGGATCCGGTCCTCTGACGGCGCCCGCGACCGTGACGCTCGAAACGGACGCCTTCCGCACACGCAATCCAACCTCGCTCTATCCCGGCGGCATCCCCGTCGAAATTCCCGTCGGCAGCGCCACGCTTTCCCAGTTCGCCGTCAGTCAAACCGGCGGCGACGCCTTCGGCACGCTTACCGAAACCGGGCCGAACACGTACTCCTTCGCCGTCGCCCCGCTGGTTGACCTGACCGCGACCTTCGATTTCTTCGGCAATCCTCTGGAAATCCCGCCGACCTCAGTGCTTTTCCCTCTTGGCGGTGAGCTGGTGCTCAGCGGCAACACGGCGCTGCTGACTTCGCTCCAGCCGCTCGATTTCAGCCAGACCCAGCCGATCGGCCAGGCGCTGCCGCAGTATCCGCTCGACCTGCCGACGATCATTCCCCCGGGCGACACGGCGCATGTACTGCTGAATCTCACGCTCGACGAAATCGCGGCCAGCCTCAGCGGCTCGAATTCCCTCATCGCCGATGGCGTCCTGGTTCCGGAGCCCGCCGTGGCCCTGCTGCTGCTCCCCTTGGTCGCCCTGCGCCGCCGCCTCGGCTAACCGCTATTCCACCACCGGCTCCGGCTCCGCGCTCAGCGGCGCTCGCGCCCGTAACGTCGTGTCCAGCGAGTACACCACCAGCCCCGCCCAAATGCACGCAAAAGACACCAGCATCCCGCGCGTCAGCGGCTCGCCGAACGCCAGGACCCCGAGCAGGAATTGCCCGGTGGGCGCCAGGTACTGGAGAAACCCGAGCGTCGTCAGCCGCAGTCGCCGGGCGGCTTCGGTGAACCACAGGAGCGGCGTCGCCGTGACGACTCCGGCGGCGAGCAACAGCACGTGCGTGCCCGCGGAGCCGGTGCCGAACGCTGCCCGCCCGTGGTACATCTGGTAGCCGAGAAATGCCAGGGCAAGCGGTGCGAGCACCGCGGTCTCCACGGTCAAACCGAGCAGGGCATCCACCCGGGCGGTTTTCCGGAGCAGACCGTAGCTGCCAAACGTCGTCGCCAGCAGCAGCGCCAGCACAGGAAGCTGACCAGAGCCGTAGGTGCGATAGGTTACGCCGACGACCGCCAGCAGCACGGCGAGTACCTGCCAGCGCCGCAGCCGCTCGCCCAGAAACACAAAGCCCAGCAGTACATTGACGAGCGGGTTGATGAAATAGCCGAGGCTGGCCTCGACCACGTGATTGTTCACCACGGCCCAGATGTACATGAGCCAGTTGGCCACAATTAGCAGCGTGGTCGCGACCAGCGTGGCCAGAGTGCGGCGCGACCGCAGGGCTTGCACGGCCGCACGCCAATCACGGCGGCGCAGGAGGAGCGGCAGGAGCAGCACGAGCGACCAGATGACGCGGTGCGCGAGGATCTCGAGCGGCGCGACTTGGTGGAGGGCTTTGAAATAGAGGGGAAACACACCCCACAGGCCGTAGGCCCCGACGCCGAACAGCACCCCCGCACGTGTGCGCGCGCGGGCGGACGCGTCCGTGTCGAGCGCCACCGCTGTGTTTCCAGGCGTGCCGGTCGTCATAGTCCTTGATGGTAGCCGGAGTGCCCCGTCGGTACTGGTAGACGATCACGCTTGGACCTTGGACGAACTGGGACTGCTGGATTGAAGCCGCTCGTTTTGGATTGCAAGTGCCTGTTGGCGAACGACTTAAGATAATTCATTTGACACTTTTTTGTTCTCGTGTTATAGTGCTTATACAACTCCCCCACGTTAAGTGGGCTGGGCAGCCTATATGGCTGCCTTTTTCATATTCCCCCGCTTCATTGGGGGTGCCGTGAATCGCGCCATCGTCTACATTGATGGGCTTAACTTTTATTATGGGGCGTTGCGCGGAACTGAGCACAAGTGGCTCAATCTGGAAACATGCTTTCGGCGGCTCCGCCCCGGCGACGCCATTCAGCGAATTTACTACTTCACGGCAATCGTCAACGGTGACGCCCAGAAACGTCAACAGCCCTACCTACGTGCCTTGGCGACACTTTCACTCGTGAATGTAATTCTTGGCAAGTTTAAGACCAAGCAGATCAGGTGCCGGGTGCAAAGTTGCACATATTCTGGGAGGCGGACATTTGAGGCGCCGGAGGAAAAGAGAACGGACGTAAATATCGCTTTGCAGTTGTTAGATGATGCTTTGCACGACCGGGCTGATACCTTTGTCTTGGTTACGGGTGATTCCGATCTTGTACCCGCTATTGAGTTGCTAAGTCGTCACGCACAAATAACGTGAACGAAGAGTCCGCGAAGAGGCAAGCCACGCAAGGGCGCGCGTTCGGAATTCGAGCAAGTTATTTCTGCGCGAG
>JAGVEP010000411.1 GCA_020058145.1 Phycisphaerae bacterium
CGTGCTGCGCCGGCTGGACAGCCGTCCGCGACGGGCGCTGCTGCTGAGCGGCGCGGCGGGCGTCATGGCGCTGGTGATGTGGCTGGGGATCTGGACGGCCTACGGTTGGCGTGGGTCAGCCGCTCGGGCACAAAACTCCGGGCTTACCGGGCAGCGCGTCAGCAGACTCGATCACTATTGGCAGGCCGCGCAGTTTGATGCCGACGGCCGGCCCCATCCGGGGCTCGCCGCCGCGGCTTTCCGAGCCGTCGCCGCCACGCATTTTCTGCCGGATGCCTATCTGCTGGGCTTTGCGCGGATGTTCAAGTACGCCGGCCAGCGTCCGGCATATCTCTGTGGTGAGTATTCGGACAGCGGCTGGTGGTACTATTTTCCGGTGGCGTTTGTGCTCAAGACGCCGCTGGCCGCGATCCTGCTCGCGCTTGCGGGGCTGCTCGCGCTCGTGACGGCGCGCGTGCGCGTGCGTGACCGCGTGCTACTGGGTGGCCTCGTCGTTTTCGTGCTCGTCTACGGTGCCTCCGCACTGCTGGGGCACTTGAATATTGGGGAGCGCCATTTGCTGCCGATCTATCCAGCGCTGTTCTGCCTGGGCGGAGCGGCGGCAGCGTGGTGTACCCGCCGTGCTGGTCGCGTGCTGGTGTGTGGCGCGCTGTTGTGGCTGGTGGCGGCCAATGCCTACATTTATCCCCAGTATTTGGCCTATTTCAACGAGCTCGTCGGCGGGCCGCGGAACGGGTCGCGCTACCTCGCGGACAGCAACATCGACTGGGGGCAGGATTTACGGCGCCTGGCGGGCTACGCGGCCCGTCATCCCGACGAGCACATCAAGCTGGCGTATTTTGGCACCGCCGATCCGCGGCGCTACGGGTTTGCGTGCGAAGCGCTGCCGAGCTACGGCGCCTGGGGCAAGCTGGCCGAACTCACCGCCGGGACGTACGTCGTCAGCGTGAACCAATGGCTCGGACTGATGGACCCGCTGGCACGCGACGCGGCGTGGACGGACGACGCCACCCAGCGGCGCTATGCAGAACTGCACGCCTATTTCGCGGATCGCTATCGAGTCTACAACGCGCGCTTCGGCAGCGAGGCGCGACAGGCCTACGATCGGCTGCGCTGGTGTCGGCTCTTGTACCACTTGCGACGTCGCGCGCCCGACGAGCACGTCGGCTACTCGCTGCTGGTCTATCGGCTCGCGCCGACGGACCTTGAGACGCTGACGCGCCCGTAGATTGACCGTGGACCGCGATGCGCTAGACTACCCTACATGCTGAGTGATGAACTCGACCCCGAGTTGCGGCCGAATCCGGACGATCCTGATCCGCTCGAGACCGCCGAATGGCTCGCCTCGCTCGAGGCCGTTCACCGCCGCGGCGGCAGCACGCGGACCCAGTTCCTGCTCGACGAGCTGCACCGCTGGGCGCTGCGCCGCCAGGTCGCGATCCCCGTCGTCGTCAATACGCCGCATGTCAATACAATCCCCCGGGCCGAGCAACCGCCCTATCCCGGGGAGCGCGCGCTCGAACGCCGGATCAAGAACTTCGTCCGCTGGAACGCGATGGCGATGGTCGTCCGGGCCAACCGCATGTCCGAGGGGATCGGCGGGCACATCTCGACCTTTGCGTCGTCCGCGACACTGCTCGAAGTTGGCTTCAACCACTTCTTTCGCGCCAAGACGGAGAATTCCTCCGGCGATCAAATCTACTTTCAAGGTCACGCCTCGCCGGGCATCTATGCCCGCGCGTATCTCGAACACCGCATCGACGAACAACACCTGGTGAATTTCCGCCGCGAGCTCAGCCCCGGCGGCGGGCTGGCGTCGTACCCGCACCCCTGGTTGATGCCGGAGTTCTGGGAATTCCCCACGGTTTCGATGGGCCTCGGCCCGCTGAACTCGATCTACCAGGCGCGCTTCAACCACTACCTCGAAGACCGCGGCCTGTTGCGCACCAGCGGCTCCCGCGTCTGGGCGTTTCTCGGCGACGGCGAAATGGACGAGCCGGAATCGCTGGGCGCGATCACCCTCGCCGCCCGCGAGCAGCTCGGCAACCTCACCTGGGTCGTCAATTGCAACCTCCAGCGGCTCGACGGCCCCGTCCGCGGCAATGGCAGCATCATCCGGGAGCTGGAAGCAGCCTTCCGCGGCGCCGGCTGGAACGTCATCAAGGTGATCTGGGGCAGCGACTGGGACCCGCTGTTTGCCGCCGACACCGAGGGTGTGCTCGCCGAGCACCTGGGCCAGATCGTGGATGGCGAGTACCAGCGGTACACGGTCGAGACCGGCGGCTGGGTCCGCGAGCACTTCTTCGGGCGCGACCCGCGACTGCTCCAGCTCGTCGACCACCTGACGGACGAGCAGATTCACAACCTGCGGCTGGGCGGACACGACCCCGAGAAGGTCTATGCTGCGTACGCCGCCGCCACGCGCCACGTCGGACAGCCGACAGTGATCCTCGCCCGGACGATCAAGGGGTACGGCCTCGGTGAGGCCGGCGAGGGCCGCAACATCACGCACCAGCAGAAGAAGCTCAACGAAACCGAGCTGAAGGCCTTCCGCGACCGCTTCGAGATTCCGGTTTCCGACAAGCTGATCAACGCAGCCCCGTTCTGCCGGTTTCCGCAGAAGAGCCGCGAATACGAATACCTCGTGGAACGCCGCCGGGCACTCGGTGGGTTCGTTCCGCAGCGCACCGTGCGGGCCACACCGCTCGAAGCGCCGCCGCCGAAGCTGTTCGAGGAGTTTCACCAGGGCAGTGGCAACCGCAAAGTTGCGACGACGATGGCGCTGGTGCGCATGATCGCCCGGCTGATGGCGGACCCGCGGTATGGCAAGCTGGTCGTGCCGATCGTGCCCGACGAAGCCCGCACCTTCGGCATGGAGGCCCTCTTCCGCAGCTATGGCATTTACGCGCACAGCGGGCAGCTCTACGAGCCGGTCGACGTACACCTGCTGATGCGCTACGAGGAACGCCGCAACGGCCAGATCCTCGAAGAGGGCATCAGCGAGGCGGGGGCGCTGGCGTCGTTTATCGCCGCCGGCAGCGCCTACGCGACGCATGGACTGATCACGATTCCATTCTTCCTGTTCTACTCGATGTTCGGCTTTCAGCGGATCGGCGACCTGATCTGGGCGGCGGGCGACATGCGCTGCCGGGGTTTTATTGTCGGCGCGACCGCGGGGCGGACGACGCTCAACGGCGAAGGTCTCCAACACCAGGACGGCCACAGCCATCTGCACGCGAGCACAGTGCCGAATTGCCTGGCCTATGACTGCGCATTCGCCTATGAGCTTGCGGTCATTGTGCAGGACGGCATGCGCCGGATGCACGCAGTCGGGGAGGATGTCTTCTATTATTTGACCGTCTACAACGAAACGTACTCAATGCCGCCAATACCCAATCATGTGGCGGATGGGATCGTGCGCGGTTTGTATAAACTCAGACCCGCCGAGCGGCCCGGCCGGTCGCCGCGCGTGCATCTTTTGGGGAGTGGCCCACTGATCAACGAGGCGCTCCGGGCTCAGGACGTGCTCCGCGAGCAGTTCGGCGTCGCCGCGAACGTGTGGAGCGTCACCAGCTACAACCAGCTCTATCGCGATGCGCTCGCGTGTCAGCGGTGGAATCGGCTGCACCCCGACGCCGCACCGCGCGATTCGTTTGTGCAACAATCGCTTCGAGCCGAGCCCTGGCCGATCGTCGCCGTTTCCGACTACGTCACCTCAGTGGCTCAACGGCTCGCGCCGTGGGTGCCTGCGGGTCTGTGCGTGCTCGGTACCGATGGCTTTGGCCGGAGCGACACGCGCCCCGCGCTGCGCAGGCATTTCCAGATTGACGCGGAACACATCGCGCTGGCGGCCCTGACGCAACTCGTTGCACGCGGGGAGTTCGACGCCGCCCGGCTGCCGCAGGCCGTGCGCGACCTGGGTATTTACCCGGATGCGCCCGATCCGGCTGTTGCGTGAAGTAGCGCACTTTGCGGCCGCGGAAGCGCGCGGGTGGAATTCTCTGGTCCCCCTTGACCGCGTCCGATACAATGAACTGGCAAGGCGGATCCTCACGGGCTGCCGTGGGGACCTCCCAAATCGTACGGGCAAGTCGCGACATAGGTATCCGAAACGTCTCGGAGGCCGGCAGATGAGAACACTCAGCGCGCTTTGTGTAGCTCTGTGGGGTGTGGGTTTGCTGTCAGCGCAGGCCGTCGATCTCGACGACGCGCTCCCGGGCTTCGTGTCGGGCGACCGAGGGTTCGGGGAGTGTCCGGACGACGCGATTACCGGGCAAGCGCCCGGTGAGTGCGGCACCAACCAATGGTACTTTTACAGTGATTACGAGTTTTGCAGCGGCACACTGTGCCACCGCCTCCGGTGCGAGAACTTCCCGCCCTCCGGCCTGCTGGACCCGAACGACCCGAACCAGTGGATCGGCACGATCACCTGGTACGGCGTCTACGTCACGGAGCCCGTTCCCGACGGCTGCACCAAGCCGCAGCACAACTTTCGAATCCGCTTCTACGACGACGACAGCGGAAACGTGGACCCGAACAACTGGGTTTACGAAGAACACGTGACGGCCGTGGCGCACTGGCTGGATTACGTAATACTCTGCCTCGATTGCGGCGTCGCCGACGTGTGGCGCTTCGAAGCTGTACTCAGCACGCCGCGCCAGATGGCCAAAGGCTGGTTCTCGATCCAGGGAGAGGGCACGCCGGGCTGCTTTTTCCTCTGGGCAGGCTCGAACCAGGGCGACAATCGGTTCGCCGCGTGGTGGGAGACCAATGCGGCCGGCACATTGACCTACCCGACGGATCGTTGCGACCTGAACTACTGCTTCGGAGTCCGGACAATCGGCGCCTGCTGCGACGATCGCACGGCGACTTGCCAGGAAGACTTCCCCGAGGACGCGTGCATCGCTCTGGGCGGCCGATTCCACCGCGACGCGCCGTGCAGCACGTTCGGCGATCCGAACTACCCGGGCGATCCGAACTGCCCGAACACGGCGTGCGGCGCGGCCCTCGGCGCCTGCTGCCATGACAATGGCAACTGCGAACAGTTGACCGCCCTCGACTGCTTGGTGCATCCCTGCCGCGGCGACTGCGATTGCGACGCCGACGTCGACTTCGACGACATCAACCCGTTCGTCGACTGCCTCGGTGGGGGACCGTGCTGCTCGTTCGACAATGCCGATTGCAACGGCGACGGCACCATCAACTTTGACGACATTAACTGCTTCGTCGGCAAGTTGGGTCTGCCCTGCACGCGCTCGGAGCGCATCAGCCTGTGGTTCGGGCCCTGCAGTTCGTGCGACCTGTGCTGCAAGCTCGACTGCAATGACCCGAACCTGGGTGTGACGCACCCCGAGATCGAGTTGTGCGGTCAGGA
>JAGVEP010000204.1 GCA_020058145.1 Phycisphaerae bacterium
ATTTCCCATCGGCACCGCGGCGGGCCGTGCCGAGCTGACACCGGCGGTGGCGGCGGGGCGCGACGGGGGCTTCGCCGTCGTGTTCAGTGTGTTTGATGAGCACATGGAACCCACCGGCATCGGCATGCAACGGTTTGACGCTGCCGGGCAGCACCGCGGGGAGGAATTGAACGTCTGCGGTGCGCCGAAACAGAGCCCAATCGAGCCCGCGGTGGCTGCGACACCTGGCGGCTACGTGGTCGCGTGGCTGGACGCGGAGAGCGATGGCGACGAGTACGGCGTGCTCGCGCGGCGTTTCGACGCCGATGGTCACCCGCTGTGTGACCCGTTGGTCGTGAACACGTCACGGCGGGGCACGCAAAACGCGGCTGCTGTGGCCGTCGCGCCCGACGGTACGTTTGCGATTGCCTGGAACGGCTCGGGCGGGAATCAGGCGGGCGTGTTTGCCCAGTTCTTCAGTGCTGACGGGACGCGCCGCGGCGGGGAAGTGCGCATCAACGCCGCCACCGGGGGCCGGCAGGCGCTCCAGGCAGCCACAGGGACGCAGCGTCTGGCATACGGTCCACACGGCGAGCTGCTGTGCGCCTGGAGCGGGGACGGCGGCTTGGGCGATGACAACGGAGCGTATGTCACCCTGCTCACGCCGCAGGCCACCGAGCTCGCGGGTCGCGCGCAAGGCGTGACCGCCGACATGGCACCGGCCGGGCCGGTGCTCGCCGCCGCCGACGGGCCCGAGCCGCACCGGCCGCCGACGTTCGATCCGAACATGATCGACTACAGCCCGCGCGAAATCCGCACGGAGCGCGGCGAGCCGTTCGGCTTTACCGCCGTTAACAACACGGGCTGGACTCCGCCGGACCCGCACATGGCGGTGGGTCCCGCGCACATCGTGGTGATGACCAATGGGGCGATCGCGATTTTTCAGAAGGACGGCACGCTGGACTTTCAGCAGATCATCGAGGGCTCAACCGGGTTCTGGGGGGCGCAGGGCGCGACCGGTTTTGTGTTTGATCCCGAGGTGTTGTACGACGAGTTGAGCGGTCGCTTCTTCGCGATGGCCGCAGAAGCCTATGCACCGCCGAACCAGACCAAGTCGTATGTGCTGATTGCCGTTTCGGACGACTCGAACCCGAATGGGACGTGGTACAAGTACCGCTTCGACACAACCACGCTGGCGGGCAACCTGTTCGACTCGCCGAATATCGGCGTGGACCCGAACGCGGTCTACGTGACCGGCGACGGCTTCGGCATCACGGCCAACTACCCGGTTTACACGTTTGACAAGCCCTCCCTGTTGGCTGGGCAGCAGCCGCTGATAAAGAAATCCACCACGCTGGCCACTTCGACGCAGTCGGCTGGTATCCCGCCCGTTTCTTTCGACAACCCGCCGGCGTATTACATGATCGAGCACCAGGAAGGCACCAATCGGACGGCCGTGCGGCTCATCGCGCTGCGGAATCCGCTGACGACGCCGTTGTTCAACACCTACAACCTGACCGTCCCGGCGTATAGCGAACCCGGCACGCCGCCACAGAAGGGCACGACGATACGCCCGACCACGTTCGACGCGCGGTTCTGGAGCGCGGCGTACCGCAACGGGTATCTGTGGGCGACGCACCACATCAACTCGAACCCCGTGCTGGCCCGCTGGTATCAGATTTCGATGAACGGCTGGCCCACGTCCGGCCAGAACCCGTCGCTGGTGCAGTGGGGCAACATCGCGCCGGCCGCCGGCGTTCACACGTACTTCAGTGCCATAACGGTCAACGCCCGCGGCGACGCGGCGCTGACGTGTGCACGCAGTTCCTCCAACGAGTACATCTCGATGATCTCGACCTGGCGGTGGGTTCACGATCCCAACAACACGTTCCAGCCGGTCACCACGCAGAAGGAGAACACCGGACCCTATCCTGGCGACCGCTGGGGCGACTACGCCGCCGTCGAGGCGGACCCCGCCAACATCATGTGGTTCTGGGCGCACCACGAGTACGCCGTCGGCAGTTCCTGGAGGACCTGGGTGGCCCGCGTCTCGCTGCCGATCACCGTCGGCGACCTGAATTGCGACGGGCTCGTCGATTTCGACGACATCAACCCGTTTGTGGTGGCGCTCACCAGCCAAGCGGAGTATGAGGCGGCCTATCCGTACTGCAACTGGTGGCTCGGCGACACCAATTACGACGGATTCGTGGACTTCGACGACATCAATGGCTTCGTGACGCTGATCAGCGGGTAGGGCGGGCTCTGCCTGCCGGTGGGTCGGAACGTGGGCACGTGGGATGGTGGGAACGTGCGCACGAGGGAAGCCGAGGAAACCGAGACGCGACCGCGAGGTCGCGTGACGCGAGTAATGTCGTGGGTTCAAGTCCCATCACCCGCTCTTGACGGCGAATCGACCGCCGGCCTGATCCACCCTGAACCGCGGCGCAAGTCGCGGTTTTTTCGTGCGCTGGCGCCACCCCCGTAGCGGCCGGGCTCCGTACCGGCCGGACAGCCGTAACTCGCCGGGCTCTGTACCGGCCGATCCTGTTTCCACGTAATACGGGCTGTCGCCGACCTTCACCGTCCCGTAGAGCACGCCCGTCGGCATGGCGAGGTTGTACGGGCTCGAATAGCCGGCGATCTGGATATTGGCGTTCGGGTCTACGTCCCCGGCGAGGCTCGGCGTGTCGATCGTCTGGTTCACGGACATGTGATGTGCGTACGAGCTATTGATCGTGATATCGGGCGGCGCAAACAGGCTGCTGCCCACGCCCGACACCGTAAGGTCATGTAGGCTACCACACGTCAGAGCGGCCTTCACAAAACCGGTAATCCGGATCGTGGCTTCAATATCTTGGTCGACTGTGATCGCGTGCAGCACGCTCCCACCGACCGTACACGCACCCGCGATCCCGGATGCGAAAATTGGGCCGTTCGCGGCCAAGTTTCCAGTCAGATCGATTGTGCCCAGCACATTTGTGCCGTCTCCGTTCGTAACCAGGTCCAGCGCCTTGAGTTGCGCCGCGCCGTGCTTGTGGGGCGGGTTCTCATTCCCGTTCCCGATGACACTCAGGTGAATCCCGCCGAGGGTGCGTCCGGGCTCGATCGTGATCGAGTTGATGTAACCCGGCTGCTGCGTCACGCTGTTAAACGCCTCGAATTTCCAGGGCAGCTCTGGCTGCGAATTCGCCAGTATGTGCACGGCAATGTCATCGCCGTTGAGCAAGCTAATCTCAACAAAGAACTGGTTTGGGTCATGCCCGCCCCACTCTCGAATGACATTCCGCGCGTTGGCCACCGAAATCGCGGTCGCAGCCATTACTAATCCTACGTAACACTTCACCCGTCTGCAATATTTTCTGATATTGTTGCATTTTAGCCCTTGCGCCGGGAGCGCGCACGCGCGTATATCCTCGCCATGCGCAGCACG
>JAGVEP010000332.1 GCA_020058145.1 Phycisphaerae bacterium
CGCCGGAGCCGCGGCTTCCAGCCATGCCACCGGCGCCCGGACCGGCCCCGGCCGCAAAGCCACGTCCGCCCACGTCGATCCGGCTCGCGACCAGAACGCCATCAGCTCCCTCGACAGAGAGACTGGTCGCAATGGTGAGTTGCAGCCCGCCGTCGAGCGCCGCGGCGTGCGTTACGACGCCCGCGACGTTGCTCGCGTTCCGCTCAACAGACAGGCTATTGAGCGCGAGCGCCACATTGATGGTGACCGTGCAGCCGCGAACCACCACGTCCTGGTTTTCGTAGGTGCTGACATTGTTCGGATCGATGGTCAGGTTGCTGGTGATGACGATGGGTGTCCCCAGCGCGATGCTCGGTACACACACGCTCAGCAGCAGCCCCAATGTGAATCGCTTCATGCTTCTAACCTCCTGCGGACAGTACAGAACATGCCTCGGGCTGGCTGCCGCGAGTCCACCTCCGGGCTCTAAACGAGGTACCCATACCCGCTCAAACTCCGAATACGCATTGTAAGACGCGGGGGGGCGGCAACTCAAGGAAAATGCGCCCGGTCGAATTAATCTTCTACTCGGACCTTCCCCACAGGCGAAACTTGGTGAAAACTAGCCCCCTGATTATCAGACCCCAACGCCTCTCGGGCCCCGCCGAAGGCTCGGCGGCTCACTTCTGACGGTAGACAATACGCCCGCGCTTCAAGTCATAGGGCGAAAGCTCAACCGTGACGCGGTCCCCCGGCAGGATGCGGATAAAATTTTTGCGCATGCGGCCAGAAACGTGGGCCAGCACCTCGTGCTTGCCGCTGCCGGTGACGGCGGCTTCCACGAGAAACATGGCGTTGGGCAACGCCTTGATGACGATCGCTTCGAGTTGTAAGCCGTCTTCAGTAGCCAATGCCGCTCCTGAGTATTCAGATACCGTGCTCGCGTGCTCCGTCGGCATCCGCCCACGGCATCCGCTGGGCAGGGTCACATGCCGGCCGGCATGACGGGCCCAGAGCCGACGAATCATCACCGAGAGCACTGCCCCGGGCGGCGACCGCCGCCCATAAGAGCGAGAGCGGGGAGTATCGTACCCCCAAGCCGAGCCGCGGTCAACGCCACGGGTGTAGTCCAAAACTGTGGCAGTCGCCCCGCGCGGCGAGCCGCCTGTCCGAGCCCCACGCGCCAGCGGGGGTTCTCGGCCGAGCGCGCTGCGCGGACCCCAGGCTCGCGCCTGAGGCTCGGACGGCGAGCTTTCCGCCACAGTTTTGGACTACACCAAACGCCAGCAACACGCTGCGCGACGGACGCGTGTGCGTGGCAGACTGTGCTATCATGTCAGGCTATGCGTACCAACTCGGCCAACGCCGCCAAGATCATGGATGGGCGGGACCTGGCCCGCCGCGTGCTCGATGCGGCCAGAACAAAAGTCCAGCGAATTCGAGCCGCAACCGGTCACACCCCGACCCTCGCGACCGTGCTCGTCGGCGACGACCCGGCGTCCGCCGTCTATGTGCGCATGAAACGCAAGCGCTGCGAAGACGTCGGCATGATGTGCCTCGCCGTTGAACTCCCGCAGCAGGCGACCACCGAGCAGGTGGTCGCGGAAGTCCACAAGCTCGGAGCGGACTCCGGAGTTCACGGCATCCTCGTCCAGCACCCGGTGCCGGCACCGATCGATAAGCGCGCCGCCTTCGAAGCCATCCCGGTATCCAAGGACGTGGACGGCGTCACCTCCGGCACGCTCGGACGCATCATTCTCGGCATGCCGGGGTTCATCCCCTGTACCCCGGCCGGGATCATGCAACTGCTGCGCGCGCACCGGGTGCAACTGGACGGCGCCTTCGCCGTCGTCATTGGCCGCAGCCCCATCCTCGGCCGTCCGATGGCCTCGCTGCTGATTAACGCCCATGCCACGGTCGCGTTGTGTCACTCGCGCACGCATTCGCTGCCCAGCATCGTTCGCATGGCGGATGTCGTCATCGCCGCCTGCGGCCAGCCACGCTTCGTTCAGGGTGGGTGGATCAAGCTCGGCGCCGTCGTGATCGACGCCGGTTATAACGCGGGCAACGTCGGCGATGTGGATTTCGACGCCGCCATCGAACCCGCTTCGTTGATTACCCCCGTCCCCGGAGGCGTCGGCCCCATGACCATCGCCACCCTCATCGACCACACGGCCGATGCGGCGGCGGAGCAACTCGGCATCGCCCTTCCGTAGGGAGGACATGGCCCACCACAGCGCGTGCTTCACACCCGCCCGCACAACCAAAGCACGCCAAACGCGACCAGCCCGGCGACGAGACTCAGCAGGAGCCCCGCCACGGCCCGGGCGCGACGCCGGCGCTGACGCCATGTGGCCCAATGTTCCAACAGGAGCGGCAACAAAGCACCCCCGGCCCCAACGGGCAAATCCGCAAACTCAATCTGCACGCCCGCCGCGCCCCAGACCGCAGTCGTCAGCCGCTCATCCCACAGCGCGGTAAGAAAAACGGCCAGCCGCGGGAAAATGACGCGCGTCACACGGCCGGTCCGCAGTGCGGCGTCGACCTCGTCGATGTCGCGTGGGGCGTACCACGTCGCCGGCGGTGCGCCCTGCGCGCGAAGATAGGCCTCCACGGCTTCCGCGTCGGCGTCACCGCGCCCGCACACCAACGCCACGCCGCTCGCCGCCGCCGGAGTTTTCATGCCGCACCGCTGTAGCACAGCCACATGTTCAAGGTGATCGCCAGCAGCCCCGCGAGTCCCACCACGCCCGCGTACGGAAAGATGCTGGCACCGATAAGCCACGCCGGCCCGAGGTAGCGGGCAAACGGCCGCACGCCCATCAGCACGACGACGCCGCCCGCGTGCAATCCGAGTGGCAGCCAGAGCGCCCGCGTCCAAAGAAGCGCCAAACAGAGCAATGTCCCCAGCGCCAGGTGCCCTGGAAATGTCCAGTAGCGCTTCACACTGCGGACATAGTGCGCCCCGGCAAAGACCAGCACGGCAACCGGCACCGCCACGCGCGGCGAGAGCGATTCCAACAGATCCGCCAGCAACACGCCGCGAAAAAGCAGCTCCTCCACGAGCGCGACGAGCAGCGCGGTCGGCGGCACGCCCGCCAGCCGCCGCGTTAGCCGCGCGGCACCGTGACGCAGCTCCAGGCGCACGTTGTCCGTGAGCACCCAAGCCAAGTACAGCAATACCAGATACAGAATCGCGGCCGCGCCGCCGTGCAACAGCTCGCGCGGTCGTGATTCCAAGGGAAAAAACGCGGCGTAGTACGTCAGCGGCGTCGTCCCGCGCAGCAGTGGATACGCCACGAGCGCCGCGACGAGCGCCAGGTACGTCACCACCCGGTTGATGCGTTTGAGCGGGCGCGGCAGGTCCGCTGCGCTGAGGCGCCACCGGATCGGCAGTCCCGCGCGCCGCAGCAAGACGGTTTGGCCCAGCCACAAGAGCAGCGGTACAGCGGCCAGCAGCGCGAGGGCACGCATAGCTCTATGTCGCTCCGACTACGTCCGCCGCCGGACGGGCAACGTGCCGCAGCGCCGGCTCGGTCACGCGCCGCCCGTAGCGCGGATCGTCGTGCAGCAGTTGCGTCCAGCGTTTGTCGCCCCACAGATACCACAACGCCGCGTGCGCTGTGAGGAACTGGGCAAAATGGTCCGCGAACCACTGCATCCGCTGCGCCATGGCTACCCGGCGCGCCG
>JAGVEP010000459.1 GCA_020058145.1 Phycisphaerae bacterium
CACCGGCGGCGGGGCCGATCGATCGTCCACCACCCGGGTCGAAACCGGGCGCGGCCTCTCCGCCACCGGTGCGGGGGTTTCCACCGACGGCGTGAACGGCGGTGGCGCCACCGGTGGAAAGCGAATCACGATCGCCCCGTTCGCTTCTTCCACCTGCGCCTCCGGCGAGAGCGGCTCCACGAACCGGCGGGCCACAACCGCCTCGTCCGAGATCGGCCCCGTTTCCTTGACCGCCTGCGAACGGCGCGTCGGTTTCTTCGTCGCCGCGGGCAGTTCCCTTACCGCCGCTTCAGCCCTATCGGTCGGCGACACCTGGTCACCGGCGGTCTCGACCTCCGGAGCATCCTTGGAAGTGCGTCGTGCCGCCGCCTGCTTGCCGGCCGGCCGACGTGTCGATCTACCTTGCTTCTTTGCAGTCGTTTTCTTCGTAGCCAAGTGCAATCCTTTCGCTGCTCGCGGGCCCTTCCGGCCCGGCGAGTTCCATGTCCCAATGGACCGCAGCACGCCGTACGCGATGGTAGTACGCGTCGGCGGCGAGTCCTAAGACCGTGATAATCTCTGCGGGACGTGCCGTTCGCTGCTCGACAAAGAGCAGCTCCATACGCAGCGCGTTTCCTCGCAGTTCCAGTTGCTTGATGTAGGGTCGGACGTCGAACGGCCGCGTCGGCTGCCCCGGGGCGCTCTCCCGCGCCACAACCGCGGTCGGGCTGGCCAGCACGCTGGCCACACGCTTCGCAAGTCCGTTCAAATCCGGCCCATCCAGTTCCAATTCATACACGGCACCCTGCGGGTGCGGCGTGGCCCGGGCCGCCGGGGTGATCACACGCCGCAAACGGCAATCCGCGGGCAGTTGGGCGGCCAGGCTGTCAAACAGCACGTCCCCGGACCGCGGTTCGGACAGCTCGACGCGTGCCACCTGCTCGGCCGCGGCGCAACCCAGGTTGCGCGGCAGCAGGACCGTGAGCTTGGGCCGCGGATTGAAGCCGTGCGAGTACGCCAGCGGCCAGGCGGCGCGGACCAGGGCGCGCTGGAGCATACGCAACTCGTCGTGATGGGCCAGGAAACGCAGGTCGCCGTCCAACTCGTAAATGAGCAGCACGCGGCTGCGCCGGTCGGGCGAACCCGCAGGTCCCGCCGAGGTCGAAGCCGGCAACACGGTGGCAGCGACGGCCATCAAGCGTCATCCTCCGGCTCGATGTTCCGGTACTCGTCGCGCAAGTAGTTCAGCACCTGCCGGTCGGCGTCGAAACGGATCACCGTCCGCGCAATGGCCCGGCAGCGGGCCAGCGTCGTCGCCCGCACGAGGCGTTTGATGACCGGGATCTCCTTCGGCGCCATCGACAGCCGCCGCAGCCCGAGCCCCAGCAGAAGCTGTGTGTACAGCGGCATACCGGCCATTTCTCCGCACAGCGAGACTTCCACCGGGCGCCCCTGAGTGGCACGGACGGCCAGCGAAATGAGCTTCAGCACCGCCGGGTTGTGCGACGAGAACAGGTGTGCCACCCGTGCGTTGGCGCGGTCGACCGCCAGCGTGTACTGCGTCAGGTCGTTGGTGCCGATGCTCAGGAACGCGGCCTCGCGGACGAACGCGCGCGCCAGCAGCGCCGCCGCCGGCGTTTCGACCATCATCCCCACGGGGACGTCGCGCCGAAACGGAATGCCCTCTTCGTCGAGGTCCTCCATCACGTCGTGCAGCGTGGACTTCGCCTGGCGCAGCTCCATCAGCGTAGAGATCATCGGGAACATGATCCGCAGGTCGCCTTCGCCGGAGGCCCGCAGGATGGCGCGCAGGTGCGTTTTGAACAGGTCCAGGTGCATCAGGCAGTAGCGCAGCGAGCGCAGCCCCAGGGCCGGGTTGTGCTCATGCGGCGCGCCCAACAACGGGGCGAGCTTGTCGGCACCCAGATCGATCGTGCGGATGACGACCGGCTTGCCGGCGGTGGCCCGCAGCACGTCGCGAAAGGCCTCGTATTGCTGCTCCTCGGAGGGGATGCGCTGGCTCGAGAGGAACAGCAGTTCGGTGCGGAACAGGCCGACGCCCTCGGCGCCGTACTCCAGGGCCTCGGGCACCTCCTCCGGCACCTCGATGTTTGCCAGGAGCTGCACCGCCACGCCGTCCTGCGTAACCGCCGGTACGTCGCGCAGGCTGCGCAGCTTGTCTTCGAAACGCTGATAGTCACGCTGTCGCGTGCTGTAGCGCGCGATGGTTTCGCCATCGGGATTCGCCACGACGATCCCGTTGGACCCGTCCACGATCAGCGTTTCGCTGCCCGAAACGTCCGTGGTGATGTCACCGAGTGCGACCACCGCCGGGATGCCGAGCATGCGGGCGATGATCGCCGTGTGCGAGGTCTGCCCGCCCACGTTGATCGCGAATCCCAGGATGTGCCCGCGATCCAGCGACACCGCCTGCGACGGCGTGATGTCGTTGGCGACGATGATCACCGGCTCCGTCAGCCGCGTCATGTTCTCGCGGGTGCGGCCGAGAATGTGCCGCAGCACGCGCCGCTCGAGGTCCGCCAGGTCGCGCACCCGCTCCTTCAGGTACGGGTCGGCCACGTTGCGGAACACCCGCTGCCGCTCTTTCATGAACTGGCCGAAGGCATACGCGGCGGTGAAGTGCCGACGCTCAATCTGCTCCGCGACGCTCTCGCGCAGCTTGGGATCGGCGATGAACTGCTCGTGAAAGGCGAAAATAACGGCGGTCTTGTCACCCAGCTTGGCCGCCGCGGCCGCGCGCAGCTCGGCCACCTCCTGGCGCGCCGCCGCCAGGGCCGCGTCGAGGTTGCGCAATTCCAGCGCACACAGAGCCGGGTCGATCGTCCGGTGGGGGATGCGGTACTCTTCCGTGTCGAGTACCAGCGCCGGACCAATCGCCACCCCCGGGGAGGCGTTGATGCCCTTCTTGGTTATCATCGGCCGCGTTCTGCGCGGCGTTCGCGGTGCGGCGCCGCAGCACCGCCCGCGTCATGCCGTTGCCTACCAATCAAAGTTCGCCAAATCCAGATTCCACCAGGCCGGCGAGGGCCGTCACCAGTTGCTCGGCATCGGGGCCGTCCGCGACCACGCGGACTTTCGCCCCCTGCGTAGCCACGAGCATCAACATCTCCATCGGACTGCGCCCGTCCGCCGCGCGTTCCGCACAATGTACCGTCACGCCCGCTGCAAAGCGCTGCGCGAGGTCCACGAATTGCATGATCGGGCGGAAGTGCAGACCTTCCTTGTTGGGAATGATGACTTCTCGTTCTACAGCCACGCGGGCACCGTCCCTGTGCCGTGAGTTCGTCGCACCCTACGCTACGGGCGTCTTCTCGTCGGCTTCCGACAACAGATCGTAGATCTTCTCGACCTGGTCCGACTGCTGCAGGAACTTGCGGAACTGCTCTTGCTGCAAGTGCCGGAAAATCAGGTCCATCGCACGCAGGTGTTCCTCGGGTTGCTCCGTGGGGCTCACGATCAGGAACACGCTGTACACCGGCTGCCCGTCGAGCGAGCCAAAATCAACGCCGCGGCTGCTACGCCCGACAGCGGCCACGATCCGCGACAGCCCGTCAACTTTCACGTGCGGCACGGCCACGCCCTTCCCGAAACCGGTCGTCCCGCGCGTCCGCTCTAGTGTGATGATCGAACGCACAATCCCATCGACCGTGCCCGGCTCGATCGATTTGGCCGTCACGAGCACCTCCACCAACTCGCGGATGACCCCGTTCCGATCCGTCGACTCCACTTCGGCCACGATGGAGTTCCGCGAAATCAGGTCCAGCAACTTCATCCCAGGGTCTCCGCTAACCGTCGACGAGCTCCCTAATCGGCCGCCCGCTCAGCCGGGCCGTGCGGCGGGTGCTTGCGGTTGCGGTGTTTCTCCTTGTATCGACGCAGACGCTCCTCAATCTTGTCCATGAGCAGGTCTATCGCCGCATAGGCATCTTCGTGCTGCTCGCTGGCCACGAACGGCGGCGAACCGGCCGAACGCACGATAATCTCGGCGCTGTGCAGCCCGTCGTGCCCATCCAGAACCACCTCGATCTGCTGCACGCGATCCAGGAACTTCGGCAGACGCTCGGCCTTCTCGACACAGTATTGCCGCAGGGCGTCGCTCACCGCCATGTGTCGACCGGTTACGGTTACCTGCATCTGGTCCTCATTCGCCTCATGGGCGCTTTACGACACGCGGTTGCCACGGCCGGACTGGCCGTCGGCCGGGCACACCACCGTCAATGGCCCGACGGCCCGGCCGCAGCCCGTCTCCCATGACGGGCGCGCTGGGCACCCGGCCGGGCCCCTGGCGAGTGTTCCACAACCAGTCCGGGAATGTAGCGGATGCAGCGCATCAGCGTCAAGGACCGCCGGCACCCGCCGGTGCCGGATTGCGGCCGACCAGACGACAGCCGTCGTCCTGACCGTCGGCCCCTATGCGTGCGTCCGCGTCGAGGCCCGCTCAACCAGCAGCGGCGGCACCAGGACCTGCTGGGCCGCGTCATGGCGGGTTTTGGCCAGCCGCTGCAAGGCCAGATCGAGCGCCCGGCGCCCGATTTCTTCTCCGCTGAAGTCGATTGTCGTTAGTGCGGGCACGATCCGGCGTCCCAGCACGTCGTTCCCCTGGCCCATGATGGCGATGTCGCGCCCTGGTTCCCGCCCAGCTTGCATGGCGAGCACCAGCACCTCCACCGCCAAGAGATCGCTCGACGCCACTACTCCACGCACGGCGGGGAGCCGGCTACGCAGCGCCTCGAGACGCCGCGGGTCACCGCCCGCGCCCGGCGACACCTGAAGCGTGCTCGCCTCGGGCGTGCCGCCCGCCATCCGGCAAACCTCATCGAAGCCCATGCGTTGTTGCGCCGCTGCCGCGCCGTCCTCGTCGTACACGTACAAAACCGCGGATATATCGTTCCGCACGCACTGAAATATGTGCCGTGCGGCCAGTCGCCCGGCCTCGACATGATCGGGGGCCAACGTGTCGCCGATCACGCCGGGCAGCGGAGTACAAGCCACGAACGGTCGCTCGCCAGCGGCCGTCGTGATGCGCTGGACTGCTTCTCGGGAAAACGTCCCCGCGAGCAGCACACCGTCCACACGCTCATTGATAATCGCGGCCAGATGGTCGAGCGCGTTCTCGGGGTCGGCCCCCAGCTCCGAAACGTGTACCACGTAGTGCTCGCTGCGCGCACGCGACATGACGCCGCGGAGTATCCCGCAGCTTAGCGCGCAGTGGAGATCGTCGACGACGACTGCTACCGCGTACCGCCGCCCGGTGGCCAGCGAGCGTGCCGCATGGCTGGGGACATATTTGAGCTCGCGGCAGGCCTCGAGCACCCGCTGTTTGGTGAGCTCGCTTATGTCTGGCCGATCATTGAGCGCCCGGGATACCGTCCCCCGCGATAAGCCCGTTTGCCGGCTGATGTCCTCAATCGTGACCTTAGCCATGGCCCTGTCCCACCCGGCGCACTCCCCACGCGGAAACTCGGGAGCACGCCGCGGTTGCGATCAGAACGAACTGCGCCCGCGCACCGTCATTCTAAACGGATTACCGTTTCCGATCAACAACGTCGGATAATTTTTTCGCCCGAATTACAAAACCGGTAACACTTCACCCGTCTGCAATATTTTCTGATATTGTTGCATTTTAGCCCTTGCGCCGGGAGCGCGCACGCGCGTATATCCTCGCCATGCGCAGCACG
>JAGVEP010000163.1 GCA_020058145.1 Phycisphaerae bacterium
GAGCCGCCAGCGCCGGACGTCGGCCGCCGGGTAGGGTCTCTCCTGTTCCGCATCGAGCTGTGTTGGCATGCCCGCCTCCATACCCCGCGGGCGTCCTGCCTCGCTCCGGTTCTGGAGGCAGTCTGTTGCCTTCGCCGTGACATGAGCGGCTCGGCCAGCCCGACCTTTCGGGTTCTTATGTCACGGGGCTGCAAGGTTCGCGTCATGCTGGGCCTGCCAACTTGCTCCCCTCCATGAAACCGTATGGCTCCATGAGGGCTTTTGACGCCCCACTCAGGCGGCGCGGTCTCCCGCGACGCCCGGGGCCTGCTACGCGGCGCTCCGGCGCTTACCGCGGCGGGACTTTCACCCGCAAGTCTGATGCAGCAGGAACCGCCCCACTTCGCGGAGCAAGTTCCGTCAGGACGTACCATGCTCAGCAGTGTAAGCCGGTCCGGCGACCGGCTGCTTGGGGCTTGGCCCCGACCCCCACCAGGGGCTCCGCCCCTGGACCCCGGCTTCTTCCCCTCCGGAGAGGGGAAGAACCGAGAAGGAAAATGACCTGAGCGGGTGAAGTTCATCTGGACATCGACGGCTTTGTCATGGATACGAGTTACGGGTAGTTGCGGACAGACGGATTTGGTGGGCGGTGCCCACCCTACGAGCTACGAGTTGCGGGTAGACGGCCCGCGGATCGAGCGGGTAGGATGGTCGCGTGCTCTACGAGTGGGATCCGGAAAAGGCTGAGGCGAACCTCAAGAAGCACAAGGTCTCCTTCATGGAGGCGACGATGGTCTTCCTCGATCCCCGCGCGGTGACCTTCGACGACCCGGATCACTCTGCGACAGAGCACCGGTTCATCACGATCGGATCGTCCCGTGCCGGTCGGCTTCTTTTCGTCGCCCACGCCGACCGGCGAGATCGCATTCGCATTGTTAGTGCTCGTCGGGCGACGCGAAGAGAAACTCATGGCTACGAAGAGGGTACGTTCTAAGCGCAGGGATGAACTTCGGCGCGAGTACGACTTCACTAAGCTGAAGAACCCAGTCCGCGGCAAGTACTACACCCAGGCGCTGACCGGCACAAACGTCGTTCTTCTCGATCCCGACGTTGCCGAAGCGTTTCCCGACGCGCGATCGGTGAACGAGGCATTGCGGATGTTGGTCTCGGTCGCGCGGACGAAGGTTCGTGACGGGAAAAGAGTCCGACGGCAGCCTGCCTGACGTGCGGCTGAGCCGCCATGCGTTAGACGACGCCCGGCTCAGCAGGTCCGGCAGGTCGTGGTAGCTCGCCCGATCGTTGGCGTACACCGAGTCGGGCTTGGCGGCACCGACCAGCTTCGGGAGCGAGCACGAGCCCTGATATCCGCCGCCTCGTGGGAGACTTCGTATGCGGACGATTCCAGCTTCTAGCCCCGGCCGCTTGTTTGTCGCCGCCGGGTTGCTCGCCCTGCTCACGGGCTGCATGGGGGCTCAATTCGGCAGTGAGCTCAGCGCGAAACCCAAGCCGCGGGCGCTGCGCAGCACGCAGTCCGCGACCGTACACCTGCCGCAGGACGAGGCCTTCGCCATCGTCCTGCCGAGCGCGCACAAGAAAGCCGGGCTGGATGGCACCGCGGAGTCCGACGCCGACGCCAAACCTGCGGGTGCGGCGGAGGCCAGCGCGTCCGTGAAGACCGCGGGCACGGCGGAGGGCCTGTTCCAGCTCGGGCATGCCCTGTCGAACGAAACGGATCGGCAGATGGACGTCGCTTTCACGGTCCGCGTACACTACGAATTCGAGGCGCGGAACCAGCCCGCCGAGCGGCTGCCGGATGCCGCAGTCGGCCTGCGGCTGTATGCCCGCGAGCCGCGTGGGCGGCTGCTGCGCGACCTCGTGCTGGTGGACGCCACGACGGAGAGCGGTACGGCGCAGCGCCACGGCGACGAAACGCTGAACTTCACGCTAACGCTCGGGCCGGGCGACACGGTCCACGTGTTCCTGGCCGGGCAGGCCAAGGTGGACATCTCGACCGGCCGCTCGGCGTCGTCGAGCCTGAAAGTCAGTCATCTGGAATTCGACGTGGTGACGCAGCCGGCCCCGCCGGTCCAGTAGGGTGGGCATTGCCCACCAATCAGAGCCGCGACCGTAAGGGAGCGGAGCTGCCGGCCAAGCAGCGTCGGCGGACACCTTGGTGGGCAGTGTCCACCCTACGGCTGCCCACCCTACGGCTTGGTGGGCAGTGCCCACCCTACGGCGAAACCCGGTTCCGCAAGATGCGACCAGGATGAGCGCAGCAGACGGCACAGCCAAATCCGCCGTGCGGGAGCGAATTGCGACTCTGCGCGACGAAATCCGCCATCACGACCATCTCTACTACATTCTGAGTACCCCCGAGATCAGTGACGAGCGGTATGACGCTCTGATGCGTGAGCTGCAGGAACTGGAGGACGCGCACCCCGAGCTGATAACGCGGGATTCGCCCACGCAGCGCGTCGGCGAGCGCCCGCTCGAGGGGTTCGCGCATGTCCGGCACGCCATCCCGATGCTCTCGATCGACAACACGTATTCGCCTGAGGAATTGCGCGAGTTCGACGCCCGCATTCGCCGCCTGCTGCCCGATGAGAGCTACGAGTACGTGGTCGACCCCAAAATCGACGGTGTCGCGGTTTCGCTTCGCTATGAAAACGGGTTACTTGCGCTCGGGGCCACCCGCGGCGATGGGGAGGTCGGTGACGACATCACGCAGAATCTGCGCACCGTTCGCAGTATCCCGCTGAAACTGACCGGCAGCGGTTGGCCGCGGGTGCTGGAAGTCCGCGGCGAGGTGTACTGGCCACGGCCGGATTTCGAAGCCTTCAACGAGCGCCGCGTGGCCGCCGGCGAGGCTCCGTTTGCCAATCCACGCAACGCGACGGCGGGGACGCTCAAGCAACTCGATCCGCGCGCCTTGAAGGACCGTGGGCTGGCATTTCAAGGCCACGGCTGCGGCGCGCTCGAACCGTGGCCGGCGGATGTGCAGACCCATAGCACGCTCATGGCCCGAATGCGCACCTGGGGCATCCCGACCAGTCCACACCTGCGCCGGTGCCAGGACATCGACGCGGTGATTCACTTTGTGACTACGTGGGACGCGCAGCGCCATACGCTGGACTACGATACCGATGGTCTGGTCGTGAAGATCGAACGCTTCGAGCAACGCGGGCGGCTGGGGGCCACCAGCAAAGCGCCGCGTTGGTGCATGGCGTACAAATATGCCGCCGAGCAGGCGCAGACCCGGCTGCTGTCCGTGGATTTCCAGGTCGGCAAGCTGGGGACGATTACGCCGGTCGCCAACCTGGAACCCGTACAGCTCGCGGGAACGACGGTGAAGCGGGCCAGTTTGCACAACTTCGACCAAGTCCGGCGGCTGGACCTGCACGTCGGCGACACCGTGACGGTGGCGAAAGCGGGCGAGATCATCCCGCAGGTCGTGGCGGTCGATGTGAGTCGCCGGCCGGCGAATGCTCAGCCGATTCGCCCGCCCGCGCAGTGCCCCGCATGTGGCGGGCGGGCCGTGCAGGACGAGGGTGGCGTCTACTTCCGCTGCCTTAACCCCGCGTGCCCCGCGCAGGTTGTCGAACGGCTGCGCTTCTTCTGCGGCCGCGACCAGATGGACATTGAGGGTGCCGGAGAGGAGTTGGTCGAAATGCTCGTGCAGCGCGGTTTTGTGCACGCTTTTGCCGACTTGTACCGGCTGCACGAGCGTCGGGGCGAGTTGGTACAGCTCGAACGCATGGGGGAAAAGAGTGTCGACAACCTGCTGCAAGGGATCGAGCACAGCAAACGCCGCTCGCTCGCACGCGTCCTGGCGGCGCTCGGCATCCGCCATGTTGGAACCACAACGGCCGAGCTGCTCGCGGAGCATTTCGGGACCATTGACGCGCTTTTCGCCGCCGATGACGCGAAGTTGCGGGAGGTCGCGGGCATCGGCCCGGAAATCGCGGCGTCCCTCCGCGAGTGGTTGGGTAGCGCGAGCGGACGTGAGACGATCGCGCAGCTCCGCGCCGGCGGCGTGAACCTGACGCAACCGCACACGGCACATCCCGCCATCGGCCCGCTGGTCGGAAAGACGGTGGTGGTTACAGGCACCCTGTCGAAATACTCCCGCAGCGAAGCCGAAGCGCTCATCGCACAGCACGGCGGCAAACCGACGAGCACCGTCAGCCGGAAGACCGATTATCTGGTCGCCGGTGAAGCTCCGGGCAGCAAGCTCGACAAGGCCGCCGCACTCGGCGTGCCGGTGTTGACCGAGGAGGAATTCGAGCGGCTGCTGCACGCCGGTTAGCGCGGGTGGGAGGCGGGTTTGTATTGGACCCCGCGGTCTGTTATACTACGGGTGAGGTGTGGAAGCGGCATATCACACGCGCGTACGCGCACTCGACGCCCGCAGGACCGGAACGGGCGCGCGAGCGACTATTCGACTTTCCGGCCGCGGGGAAATCCCGATGAAGACGCACTACCTGTTTCGCTGTGTCGTGCTGGGGTCCGCGTTGTCGGTTGCGGCGAGCACCGTGCGGGCTGATCCCCCGCCGTCGTTCGATCTGCGCAACTACAACGGCCACAACTACGTTACGTCGGTCAAGAACCAGTGGGGCGGCACGTGCTGGACTTTCGGAACGATGGCGGCGATCGAGGGCAACCTGCTGATGACCGGCAACTGGGCCGCCGCGGGCGAAAACGGTGAGCCGGCCCTCGCCGAGTACCATCTCGACTGGTGGAACGGCTTTAACCAATTCAACAACGACGATCTCGTCCCACCCAACGGCCAGGGGCTCGAAGTTCACATGGGCGGCGACTACCGCGTTTCCGCGGCCTACCTGACGCGCGGCGAAGGCGCGGTGCGCGACGTGGACGGCCAGTCGTACTATGTCCCCCCGGACCGCGATCGTCCCGACTACCACCACTACTACGTCCGCGACATCGAGTGGTACACGGCCCAGCCGGACCTCAGCAACATCAACCTGATCAAGAACAAGATCATGACGCAGGGCGTCGTGGCCACGTGCCTGTGTTCCTCCGGCCTGTTCATGGGCGGGGGCTACACGCACTACCAGCCGCCGACCGACGAGACGCCGCCGAACCACTCCGTGGCGCTGGTTGGCTGGGACGACAGCAAGGTCACGCAAGCCCCGCTGCCGGGCGCCTGGCTGGCGAAGAACAGTTGGGGCGCCGGCTGGGGTTTTAGCGGCTATTTCTGGATCTCGTATTACGACCGCTGGTGTGGTCAGCACCCCGAGATGGGCGCGGTCTCACTGCAGAACGTCGTGCCGATGCCGTTCGACCGCGTGTATTACGTCGATTACCACGGCTGGCGGGACACGCTGACCAGCGCCACGGAGGCGTTCAACGTCTTCACCGCCGTCGCACCCGGACAACTCGCCGCGGTCAGCTTCTACACCGCGATGGACAACGTGACGTACACCGTGAAGATCTACGGCCGCTTTGCGGGGGGCGAACTGCACGACGAACTCGCGACTCAGACCGGCTCCAGCGCCTACACTGGTTTCCACACGGTTGACCTGGACACGCCCGTGCCGTTGACGCCGGGCCAGGACTTCTACATCTACCTGAGCCTCTCCGCAGGCGGGCAACCGTTTGACCGCACTTCGGAAATCCCGGTGCTGCTGGGCGCTTCCTACCGCACGCTGGCCACATCGGCCGCCAACCCCGGCGAGAGTTACTACTACAGCGGCGGCCAGTGGCGGGACCTGTACGACTACGACATGCCGCCGTGGAACAACACCGGCAACTTCTGCATCAAGGGACTGGCCGTGGAAAACGGCCTGCGGGTTGCCCCGCTGGGCGGCACGACCATGGTCGGACCGCCGGGCGGACCATTTGAGCCGTCGGGCAGGTACAGCTTTGAGTATCGCGGCGGGCAGACGGCAAGTTATGAGGTGACGCTCAGCCCGCCGGTCGATTGGCTGACCTTGAGTGGAGACACGGGCGGTTCCCTGGCACCGGGCCAAGGCGCGACCGTCATGGTCGCACCGGCCGCACCGGCCGGCGCGCTGCCGCCCGGCGTACACATCGCGACCGTGCGTTTTACCGACCTGACCGCCCACCACGGCGACACTTTCCGCCGCATCGCCGTGGTCGTCGGCGAGGGTACCGTGCAATACGAATGGAACCTCGATGCCAGCCCCGGCTGGACCTGCCAGGGTCAGTGGGCTTTTGGCCAGCCCACCGGCGGCGGTGGCGAGTGCGGCTACCATGATCCGATCGGCGGCCACACCGGCGCCAATGTCTACGGCTATAACCTCAGCGGTGACTATTCCAGCAACATGCCGGTCACGAGCTTGACCAGCACCACCATCAACTGTGCCGGCCTGTACAACGTGCACCTGATCTTCTGGCGCTGGTTGGGCGTCGAGGGCCCGACTTGCGACCAGGCCGCCGTGCGCGTGAGCTCCAACGGACGCTCGTGGACCACCGTGTGGGCCAACGAGGAAGAAGTCGCCGATTCCGCCTGGCTGCAGTTCGATCTGGACATCTCCGCGGTCGCGGATAACCAGCCGACCGTCTACCTCCGCTGGACGCTGGGCCCGACCGACTACAGTGTGCAGTACTGCGGCTGGAACATCGACGACATCCAGTTTGGGGGACAGCGTTACCCGGCCCCGTACCTGCTCGGCGATCTGAATTGCGACGGCGGGGTCGATTTTGAAGACATCAACCCCTTTGTGCTCGTGCTGAGCGACCCCCCCGGGTATCAGGGTGCGTACCCGGACTGCTCCGTCTTGACCGCCGACTGTAACCAGGACGGCGGCGTCGATTTCGATGACGTGAACCCGTTTGTCGAGCTACTCGCCGGAACATAGGCCCGCGGCGTGCTCCGGCGTGAGCTCTGGCGGCAAGCCGTCGGACTCGGAGGTCCGACGCTACTCACCTCGTCTACCGGCGAGCCACACGCCGTCGGACTCGGAGGTCCGACGCTACTCGCCACCGGCGAGACGCCGATGCTCCCCCGTTGCCTCGTTGCCTTCCTACTGCAACGCCACCAGCACTAGAATCAGGCCTTTCTCGCCCTGGGGCAGCGGCTCCATCGCCTTGCCGAGCACCGCACCGAACGCACGCTCACGGTCCGTCGCCGGCATCGCATAGCCCGGCGTGTCCGAGGTGGTGAGCAAGTCGCCGATCTCGACCGCCTGGCTGGTCGCGTCCACGTAGCAATACACCCGGCCCGCGAGCGCGAGCGGGTGGTCGGCACCGGCAGAAGTCTGGCCGAGCTTGACGCCCGGTTTCAGCCCGCCGGCGCCGGAGATGATCCCGGCGACCTTGCGGTCATAGGCCTGCGTGCTGATGGTCAGCCGTCCCGCGCTGGTCGGATCGATGACCATGACCATGCCCGGCTGCGCCACGCCGGCTTCGCGGTGGTCGAACGTCTCGGCCAGGTCGCAGCCACCCACCGGGTTGATGGCACCGGTGATGCAGATGTCGCCGGAGTCGCCTTTGAGCCGGATCGTGGTCATGCCGTTGGGGTCCTTCAGGCGGAGGAACCCGGCCGGGGTCGCGCCGAGCACAACGCGCTCGCCAAGCGTGGTCGGATCGTCGTTGAGGATCTGCACCACCGGCCCCGCGATATTGGGGTCGTTCGGATCGGCATAGTGACCGACGAGCTTCGCCGTCGGCTTGCCCGCTGAGTTGCTCACCCCGATTTCCCCGCTATTGGCCCCGAGATCGGCCACCATGTAAGCACCTGGATTCTGGCTGTTGGCGTACATGAGGATGCCACCGGCCTTACCCGTGGGACCGACGATCGCGGAGATGTCGGCGACGATGTGCCCATCGGGATTACGGACCTTCATGCGCCCTGCGACGGGCGGCGCGGCGCTGCCGAGCTCGAAGACGTCGGCCAGTTCCCGGCTGCCAACGGTGCCGGCGGCAAGCTTGTCGCCCGCCACGGTAGCGGGATCGAGCTTGGCGCCGTCCACGCTGACCAGTTTGTCACTCACAACGGACGCATCGCTCAAGCGATCGCCGTTGACGCTGCCGGCCGCGATGTTCGCGCCGGTGATCGTCTCCGCGGCGATTTCAGCACCCGTAATCGTCCCGGCGGCGATCTTCGCCGCGGTGACGGCATCGTCCGCCAGGTCTGCCGTGTTGACCTCGAGGTCCTTGATCTTGGGCGATGTCACGCAGTTGTCCGCCAGGTCGGCGGTCGTGATGGTGCCATCGTGGATGGTAGCAGAGGTCACGGCGTCATTGGCCAGTTTCGACCCGTCAATCGAGCCAGTCGGCAAACTGGCCGCGAGATTCGCAAATACGTCCGCCGCCAACTTGGCGAAAGTAACCGCGCCGTTGACGATTTTCGCCGTCGTCACCGACCCGTCCGCTGGCGTACCGGATGACGGTGCTGGGATCACGCCGGCAGCGAGCTTGTCCGCCGTAACCGCTCCCGGAGCCAGCATCCCCGTCGTGACGCCGGCCGGAGCCACGGAGAACGTGGTTCCACTGAGCGCGAGACCGTCGCCGGCGGAGTAGGTCGTGTTCTGATCGGCCGGGGTATTCGTGATGGTGCTCCAGTCGACCGCCCGCGGAGTGGCGAGCTCGCTTTGCAGCACGTTTTCGGCAATCTGCGTGGCTTCCGCCGGGGAAGTGGCCTGGTCTTGGACGACGGTCTGCACCTGCTGAAGCTGCGTGTCGCTCAGCGTTGGGTCGGTCGTGCCCGGGCAGCCGCCGCCGATGAGGCCGAGTGCAACAGCGCCGACCGCCACGGCGGTGGCCAGGCACCGCAGGCGAGTGAGCTGCACGCTACGACTTTGGAAGATGAGGTGAGGTGACATGGCGAGTTTCTCCTGTTGCTAAGGCCCCAGATATGGCCCTACTCGATTTCAGGGTGGAGGTGTGAACGCACGCACCCCCAACAACTGCAGCGTACCGCTTTCGTCCCCAGCGTTCAAGCCCCGATAACGAGCATATCCTCCGTTGGCGTTGCGTGTGAGTGCGAGCCACGCGACCGCCGAGCACGGCTCGCGACGCGCTTTGCCCTTGCCGATGCCTATAGTATTAGTCGGCGACGCGCTGGCGGCGCTGGGACAGGTTCATTTTACCGACAAGGTGAACGCGACATGCAAACCGCAATGACAACCGGAACTCGAGTGCTCTTCGTCTTTCTGCTGGGCTGGGGCGGGGTTATCGGCCTACACGCACAGGAGGCCGTGCCCGGCGAAGCACTCGATCCGGCCACCTACGGTCCGTCCTTCGTCGAATCCATGGACGACGCCGTTGTCCGCGACCGCCTCGCGCCGACGCCGATCAACGACAAGGTGCGGCAGCCGGACGAGCACGGCGTCTGGATGGTGCCGACCCTGGCCGCGACACGCTCCCCGCATTCCGGCGTACACAACGCGGTAAATAAGTGGGGCGACACGCGGATGGGCATCGGCTTTCCCGGCGCGGCGGATGTCCAGGGAGCCTATTTCGCCGGCCAAGCCGCCTCCGGGGCCTGGACCCCCGCGGTGCGCGCCATCGGCTACTTCCACGGAGAGCAGGTCGGGGAGACGGCGTGGTTTGACCAGCTCGGCAGCGAACCGCAGTGGTTCGCCATGAACCTGCACAAGATCGACCGCCTCGAGATCGTCTCGCAGCCGGTGCTCAACGGCGGCGGCTGGTACGGCCTCGACGACTTGACCTACACGTTGCTGCCCGACGGTCAGCAGACCGAGCCGCAGGCCAGCGTCGTGGACTTCGAGGATCTGCCGTACGGCTACAAGCTCACCGGCAGCGCTTACCGTGGCCTGACCTGGGAGGCCGGCGGCGGCGATTTCGTCGCCGACGAGAGCGTCCACGGGCCGCGGGTCCCGCTGGAATACAAAAAAGACGCCGGGACGGACCGCGAACCCGTCGAGCCATCCGGAACGCGTGCGACGGGTCCGGAGATGCTGAACAGCTTCCGCGGCGTGAAGAAGGGCGACGCGGGGTCGCAGTCCTATCCGCCGGACACGTGCGGCGCCATCGGCCCGAATCACTACGTGGAGACCGTCAACCGCAATTTCGCCGTTTACAACCGGATTACCGGGGCCCAGCTCACGAACATTCTGCTCGGCGCTTTTCTGCCCGGCTCGAACGGTGATCCGCGGGTGCTTTTCGACCAGTACTCGGGCCGCTGGTTCGTGATCGTCACCGACTTTGACGCCAGCGCCAGGATCTACCTGGCGGTTTCGCTCACCGACGACCCCATGGGGGCGTGGTTCAAGACCAGTTTTGTCACCGCGGCCGGGTCGGACGCGGGCAAGTGGCCGGACTACCCCACGCTCGGCGTCGACGCCAATGGCCTGTACACCGCGGCGTACATGGTGGGGACCCCGTCGAGCATGACGATTTTCGCCCTCAACAAGGCACCCCTGATCGCCAGCCCGCCCAGCCTGGGGACCATCACCGCGTTTCGCAGCCTTTCGTGGGAAGGTGCCATCCAGCCGGCCCACACGTTCGGCACCGCCACCGGCGAGTACCTGGCATCCTGGAACAGCTCGACCCGGCTGCGTGTGCGACGGATTAATCCGCCACTGACCGCGCCCACGTTGACGGAAGTCGGCACCGTGACGGTGCCGTCGTTCAGCGATCCGCCCGACGCGCCCGCGCTCGGCAGCAGCACGCCGCTCGATACCGTCGACAAGCGGCTCATGATGGCGCTGTACCGCAACGGCTCGCTTTGGACCTGTCATACCATTTCGGTCAGCGGGCGGGCCGGCTGCCGCTGGTATCAACTCAACGCGGCGGCCCACACGCTGACCCAATCAGGCACCGTCGCCGACACCACCCGGTACTACTTTTTCCCGTCGCTCATGGTGACTCAGGCCGGGCACGTCGTGATGGCCTTCACCGGGTCTAGCGCCAGCCAGTACGCCTCGTGCTATTTCACCGGCCGTCTGGCCAGCGATCCCGCCGGCGAGATGGCCGCACCGGTTCAGTATAAGGCCGGCGTCGCGGCGCAGAACAACATCGACGGCTATGGCCGCAATCGCTGGGGCGACTACAGCTACACCACGCTTGACCCGGTGGACCGCACAACCGTGTGGACGATTCAGGAATACGGCCATCAGACCAACATCTGGGGCACATGGATCGCCAACTTCCGCTTCTCTTTCCCCGACTGCAACGGCAACGGCGTCGACGATGCCTGTGATCTCAGTTGCGGGACCGCTGACGGACCGTGCGACGTACCCGGCTGCGGCGGGTCGCTCGATTGCGACAATAACGGCATCCCGGACGAGTGCGACGGCGCCCGCCCCGGTGACCTGAACTGCGACGGCGTGATTGACTTCAGCGATATCGATCCGTTCGTGCTCGCACTCACTGGTCAGGCGGAGTATCAGGCCGCGTACCCGAGCTGCCGCTGGTTGAACGCCGACTGCAACGCCGACTGCGCCGTGACCTTCGACGATATCGACGCGTTCGTAGCGCTGCTCAGCGGCGGTTGAGCCAACGGTCTGCCCTGCGCGGAAGCTCATCAGAACGTGAAGCGCCAGCGAGCGCGACCGGGCGGACGCACTCGCTGGCGCTTCGTGTTCTGAATGGTCTGCGGCCTCGGCCCTTGGCCGTGCCACCCCGCCCAGAGTGTCACGGCCCCCACTTCTCGCCGGCCGGCCGAGCGGCTTTTCCGCGAGCCCGTCCGGGGGTACGCTACCGGTTTGAATCCGAGTGGTTGGCCACGAGTTCGGCGGCGTGCTACAAACGCCGCGCTGAGGGTAGTCATGGCGTCGAACGGCACCGAATTCGTCTTCGCGAGTGGCGGAAAAGGGACGGTAGCCGGCGATGTGTTGCTGGTGCCGCTGCTGTCGAAGCCCCAGCCGCCGCTGGAACTGGTTACGCGGGTCGACAAGTTGTGCGACGACGCGGTTTCCGAACTGCTGTCCGTGCGGGCCTTGCGCGAGGAGGTCGGGCTGCTCATGCACACGACGCGGGGCGGTGCGTGCCGGCGGATTCTCGTGGTCACGCTGGGGGACAGCCAGAAAATCAACGCGAACGAGGTGCGCCGGGCGGCGGCCGCCGCGGCCCGCTGGATCATCGCCGAGCGGCTGTCGTCGGCCACGCTCTGGATCGACGGCCTGACCACGAGCGGCGTCGAGCAGGCCGTCGCCGAGTGGGCCACGGGGATGGCGCTGGCTGGTTTCAAGTTTGCGGAGTACAAGAAGGAAGACGAGAAGGCGCCGGCCAAGGTGCGGGTCGATGTTCGCGCGGGTGAGGCCGGGCATGTGGACCGGGTTATGGGCGAGGCGCGCACCGCGCTGGTCCTGGCGGACGCGGTGAACTACGCGCGACGGCTGGCCCATCAACCGGCGAATGTGATCAATCCCGCCACACTGGCCGCTGAGGCGCGGGCGTTGGCTAAGGGTCGCAAGCTCACGTGCACCGTGCTCGCCGCAGCCCAGCTCGCGAAACTGGGCATGAATGGACTGCTCGCCGTCGGACAAGGTGCCCGCCACCCGTCGTGTCTGATTCAGTTGGACTACCGCGGTGCGCGGGGGGCGCGGACCCGGACGGTGCTGGTCGGCAAGGCCATCACCTTCGACACCGGCGGCTACTCGATCAAGCCGTCAGCGGGTCTGGAGGAACTGAAATTCGACAAGGCCGGCGGCGCGGTCGTGCTCGGCGTGCTGCGCGCCGCGGCCGACCTGAAGCTCAAGTGCAACGTCACCGGGGTGGTCGCGGCAGCGGAGAATGCCATCTCCGAGAAGGCCTACCGCCCCGGCGACATCATCCGCATGATGAGCGGCAAGACCGTCGAAGTGGTCAACACGGACGCCGAAGGCCGCCTGATCCTCGCGGATGCGCTGTGGTACGCGCAGCAGAAGCTGGCGCCGACGGCGCTGGTCGACGTGGCCACCTTGACGGGCGGGGTGGGGGCGGCGCTCGGTAAGGGCGCCGCCGGCCTGATGAGCAACGACGACAATCTTGCCGCCGATCTGGGTGAAGCCGGGCGGCGGACGCACGAACGGCTGTGGCGGCTGCCGCTGTGGGACGATTACCGCGAGCTGCTCAAGAGCAACGAGGCGGACATCAAGAACGTCGCCGGCAAGCGCGAGGCCCTCGCCATCGTGGGTGGCATGTTCCTCAAAGAATTCATCAAAGACGGCACGCCCTGGGCGCATTTGGACATCGCCGCCGTGGCCACCGACGACAACGGCAAGGGACCGGCCGGCAAGGGGGCGACCGGATTCGGCGTGCGGCTGCTGGTCGAATTCTTGCAGCGGCATGGGGCGTAGCGGCACGGCAGGACGCGGCATGGCGAAGCGCAAAACCCAATTTCGTATCGATCAGCCGCGCATCGAGCGCGCGGTGCACGAGTTGCTGCTGGCGATCGGCGAAGACCCGGCGCGGGAGGGTTTGCGCGACACCCCGGCCCGCGTGGCGCGCATGTATGTTGAGCTCTTTGCCGGGCTGCACCAAGACCCCGAACAGCACCTGCAGGCGATGTTCGACGAGGACCATCACGAGATGGTGGTACTCCGCGACATCCCGTTCAACAGCATGTGCGAGCACCACCTGATGCCGTTCGAAGGACGGGCGCACATCGCCTACATTCCCGGCGGCAAGGTGCTGGGGCTTTCGAAGCTGGCGCGCATCGTGGACGTTTTCGCCCATCGCCCCCAGCTCCAAGAACGGCTGACTTCGCAAATCGCGGACCTCCTGTCGCAACGGCTGAACGTGAAGGGCTGCGCGGTCGTCATGGAGGCGGTGCACACCTGCATGACCTGCCGCGGCGTGAAGAAATCGGGCAGTATCATGGTCACTTCGGCGCTGCGCGGCATCATGCACAGCAGCCAGGGCACACGGTCCGAGGTCCTGGCGTTGCTCCACAAACACTAGGCCAGCCAATTTTGTGACGGCGTGCGCCAGGGACTTGACAGCCTGCGGATTCCTGGTACACTCTGATAGGAGTGTCGATGCACTCTGTTTGGAGTGGCGAGTACGGCGATTATGGACTCAGAAACACGGCCAGCGCGACGCGTAGTGACGCTCAAAATCCCCGGCGAGCTGTACGACAAGCTCGGCGAGCTGATCAAGAACACCGGGTTTCGGAGCGTGACCGAATTCGCGACCTATGTGTTGCGCGACGTGGCGGCGGGCGGAAAACTGGATCGCAAACCGCCGGGACTGACGGATCGCGAGGTGGAAGCCGTGCGCCAGCGGCTGCGGGCCCTGGGCTACATCGAGTAACTGGCTCGCGCGTTTGAGTCGAGTAATGAGCAGGCTGTTAGCAGGGAGCGAGTGATGTTGAAGCAGTCGATCACGGGTGCGCTGGCGTTGTTCGCGGCGGTCAGCGTCGCGTCGGCGGGCACGCCGAAGGAAATCACGCTGCTGAATGTGTCGTACGATCCGACGCGCGAGTTCTACCAGGAATACAACGCGGCGTTCACAAAATACTGGCAGGCGAAGACCGGCGATACGGTAATCGTCCGCCAGTCGCATGGCGGGTCGGGCAAGCAGGCGCGTTCCGTCATCGAGGGGCTGGAGGCAGACGTGGTCACGCTGGCGCTGGCGTACGACATTGACGCCATCGCCGAGCATGGGGGGCTGCTGCCGAAGAGCTGGCAAGCCCGCCTGCCGGACAACAGCACGCCCTACACATCGACGATCGTGTTTTTGGTGCGCAAGGGCAACCCGAAGGGGATCACGGACTGGGCGGATCTGGGCCGGCCGGGGGTGGCGGTAATCACGCCCAACCCGAAGACGTCGGGTGGCGCCCGCTGGAACTACCTCGCGGCGTGGGCGTGTGCGCGGCGGTCCGCCGGCGGAGACAACGCGCGGGCGAAGGACTTTGTGACCCGGCTGTTCAAGAATGTCCCGGTGCTGGACACGGGCGCCCGGGGGGCGACGACCACGTTCGTGCAGCGTCGGATCGGCGATGTGCTGCTCGCTTGGGAAAATGAGGCTCTGTTGGCGCTCAATGAGTTCGGCAAGGACGCGGTGGAGATCGTCAGGCCGGCGTTCAGCATCCTCGCCGAGCCGCCGGTGGCGGTCGTGGACAAGTATGCCGAGAAGCATGGGACGCGCGCGGTGGCGACAGCGTACTTGGAGTACCTGTACTCGCCGGAAGGGCAGGAACTCGCGGCGAAACACTACTACCGGCCGCGGCTGAAGGAAGTCGCGGAGAAGTACAAGGACCGCTTTCCGCCGCTGAAGCTCACGACCATTGACGAGGAATTCGGCGGGTGGCAGCAGGCCCAGAAGGAGCACTTTGCGGAGGACGGCACGTTTGACCGCATCTACCAGGGGGAGCGGTAGCCTTGGTCAGGTCCGCAGCGACGGCCACGGCGGGGCGGCGACGGCGCAGGATTCTGCCCGGCTTCCGCATGTCGCTGGGTTTCGCGCTGCTGTATTTCTGCCTGGTGGTGTTAATTCCGTTGGCGGGACTCGTAGTGCAGGCCAGCGGGATGAGCGGGGCGCGCTTCCTGGCCGTGACGACTTCCTCGCGGGCGTGGGCGTCGTATCGCCTGAGTTTCGGGGCCGCGGCGGCCGGTGCGGCCGTAAACGTGGTGTTCGGGACGATTCTGGCCTGGGTACTCGTGCGCTACCGCTTCCCGCTGCGCAAGCTGATCGATGCCCTGGTGGATTTGCCCTTCGCCCTGCCGACCGCGGTGGCCGGCATCACGCTCACCACGCTCTATTCGAGCCAGGGGTGGCTCGGTCGTTGGCTGGAGCCGCTGGGCATCCCGGTGGCCTTCACGCCGCTCGGGGTGGTCGTGGCGCTGATCTTCATCGGGTTGCCTTTCGTGGTGCGCACCGTGCAACCGGTGCTCGAGGACCTGGACGCCGAGATTGAGGAAGCCGCGGCCAGCCTGGGCGCGCGGCGCTGGCAGACCTTTCGGCGTGTGCTCTTCCCGGAACTCCGCCCCGCGCTGGCGACGGGGTTCACGCTGGCGTTCGCGCGCGGCCTCGGGGAGTACGGGTCGGTTGTGTTCATCGCCGGCAACATCCAGCGGCGGACGGAGATCACGCCGCTGCTGATCGTGGATCACCTGGAGCAGTTTGATTACGCGGGCGCGACGGCACTGGCCGTGGTCATGCTGGGCGTGTCGTTCGTGTTGCTGCTCGCGATTAACGTCTTGCAGCACCGGGCCGAACGACGACGGCCGGCGTTTGGGGATTAGTCCGCTGGGCGAGCTTGAGATGCAATGACGAGTGCAGCCGTCCAACTGAGTCCGCCGAACATCGCGGCGACGGCGCGCGCCGAACC
>JAGVEP010000318.1 GCA_020058145.1 Phycisphaerae bacterium
CAAACCCCGCAGCAACCGCGGGGCGTGTTCGACCACCCGCGTACTGGCGGCCCCGGCGATTGCTGCCAGCAGCCAGGCGAGTGCCCCCTGGCGTGCCCCGAGCAAGACCAGTCCGGCCACGAGCGCGGCACAGATCGCGTAGATCTTCGCCAGGTTGGTCAGGTATCCGAAAACGAGGACTTGATCGTGGCGGAAACGGCGTCCGGCGGTAAGGCAATACGCAGCCAAGGCTCCGACGGGGTAATCCAGCGGCGCTGTCGCCAGTGCCGGGACGAGCTGCGCGACACCGAAGTATACGCCGCCCGCGGCCAGATTCGCAACCAGGTACGTGGCGACGAGAGTCCTGGCACCACAGAGCGGCTCCAGCCGTCCGCCGAGCGACCAAAACGCCAAAACGCTGAACGCGGCGGTCAGCAGGCTCGGCGTGGCCAGAGGGTGCAACAGGATGCCGAGCGGATGGAGGCCGTCGCCCTGGAGCGTGATCGTTCGCACTATCGCTGGCCCGCCGGAGCTGGCGCGCAGCAGCAGCAGCACGAGCACCAGCGCAGCCCCGTGCAGGCTCATCAGCACGAGTGTCGCGGGGGGCGGCCGGCGCAGACCCGGGGACGTGCCTACCGGCTCGCCGTACGTTTCATCCGAATAGTCGCGATCCTGCCAACTCATGATTCGTCGGAGTCCACCAGCCGGACACTATTTCGCCATTCCAAGCTGCCACATCACGAAGGCCCAGTCCTCGCTCAGGTTTTCGATCCGCATGCTCAGCGGCTTGCCGGCACCGTGGCCGGCCTGGCGCTCGCAGCGTAACAGAACCGGCCGCGTGCCGGACGTCGCCGCCTGCAAGCGGGCCGTCATCTTGAAGGCGTGCGCCGTAGCCACGCGGTTGTCGCCTGCGGCGGTGACGAGCAGCGTCGCGGGGTAATTCGTACCATCCTGCACATGATGGTAGGGCGAGTAGGCGCGGACCCAGGCGTACTCGTCCGCTATCTCGGGGTCGCCGTACTCGTGTACCCACTGCGCCCCCATGCCGAACTTCTGAAAGCGCAGCATGTCCATGAGCGGGACCTGTGCCAGGCTGGCCTGATACAGGTCGGGCCGCTGGGTGATCGCGACGCCGATGAGCAGCCCGCCATTGCTGCCGCCCTGGCAGGCGAGCCGGCCGGGACTCGTGTAGCCGAGCCGGATGAGTTCCTCGGCGACCGCATAGAAATCGTCATAGCTGTGTTGCTTGTTCGCGCGCCGGCCGCCTTCGTGCCACGCCTGGCCAAACTCGCCGCCGCCGCGGATCGCCGCATAGACCCAGACGCCGCCGCGTTTGACGAACGGCAGGATGCTCGCGCGGAACTCGGGATAGAAGCCAATGTTGAAGCCGCCGTAGCCCCATTCCAGCGTCGGGTTGTGCCCGTCGAGCTTGAGGTCTTTGCGGGCGACGACGAAGAACGGGATGCGCGTGCCGTCTTTGGATGTGCACCAAAGCTGTTTACCTTCGTATGGACCCAGGTCGAGCGGGCAGTCCGCCTGGTGCAGCTTTTCCAGCGTGTGGGTGCGGAGGTTGTAGCAGTAGGTGGCCGGTGCCACGACCCACGACGAGTAGCGGAAGTACAAGTTCGGGCTGTCGAGCGCCCCGGAGAAACTGGTGAACGTGCCCGTGCCCCCGCGATAGCTCGTGATCGTGCCGCGGCCCGGCAGCGGGACCTCTTCCAGCAGCTTGCCGTCGAGATCGTGGACGAGCACGCGGGAACGCAGGTCCTCGGTGACGTGCACGACGAGCTTGCGGTCCACGATTCCGTAGCCGTCGAGCACGCCGGCTTGCTCCGGCACCAGGTCGCGCCAGTGCTCTGGCTCCGGCTGCAACAAATTCGTCGCGCAGATGCGGTAGCGCGGTGCCTGGTAGTTCGTGCGGATGTACAGGCGGCCATCGACGATGTCGCCGCTGGTCAGGGCATCCAGACCCTGGGCGATGGGCGTCAGCGGCGTGCCGTCTTCCAGCCGGGCGTAATACAAGTCGTTCTTCGCCGGGTCGCGCGAGGTGCTCAGCAGCATCCAGCGCTCGTCGCTCGACGGGTACGGCGCCGGCTCCTCGTCCTTGGGGCGTCCCTCGCCCCACACATAGCGGTCTTCCTGGTAGCCCGTGCCGAGGCGGTGGAAATAGACGCGGATGTAGAAATTCTCCTCGCCCGGCGGCACGGTGCTCGGGTCCGGGCAGCGGTTGTAGAAAAACCCCGTGCCGTCGTGGTTCCACCCGACCGAGCAATACTGCGTAAACGGGATCACGTCCGGCAAATCCTGCCCCGTCCGCACGTCGCGGACATAGAGCGTGCTCTTTTCCGTCCCGCCGGCGGACTTGCCGTAGGCAACGAGCGCGCCGTCGTGCGACGGGTACCACCAGTCCAGCGCCACGGTGCCGTCGGGGCTGAATTCGTTCGGGTTAATGACCACGTGTGGCGTCGCGCGGTCATCACCCTCCCGCACGCAGACTTTGGCGTGGTTGTCGCCCGGTTCGCGCTGCGTAAAGAAATACCGCTGGCGCTGCGGAAACAGATTGGACACGTCCTCGACGCCGAAGAGGGCCTCGAATTCGCATGCCAGTTCCTGTTTCAGCGGGTTTAGCAGCGCGAGCGTACGATGGGTCAACTCGTCCTGAGCGTTAAGCCACGCCTGCGTGTCGGGGCTCTTTTCGTCTTCCAGCCAGCGGTACGGGTCAGGCACGCGCTCGCCGTGCAACACGTCAACCGTGTCGGCCCGCCGGGCAGTGGGATAGCTGTGGGAATCGAACGTACGCGGCGTCACGCAGCCCAGCAGGAAGTGGCTTGGACCGAAGATGAGTACCAGGAATGTCATCGACTTCTTGCTGCTCATCCTGTGAGAAACTGCGTGCATGCCCGCGCTCCATCGAAGAATCTACGAGGCTTACCGGCATTGTATGCGAACAAACGCACCGGCGAACGTGACCACCGCTCCGTCCGAGCCCCAGGCGCGAGCCTGGGGTCCGCGCAGCGCGCTCCGCGGAAAACCCCACGCTGGCGCGTGGGGCTCGGACAGGAGGCGCGCCTTGCCGTCCGAGCCCCCGGCGTGAGCCCTTGTCATTACCCACATCTCGGTGCGCCTTCGAGGGCCAGCCGGGCACCGCAGGTCATCAAATCCAGGTCCCACCAGCCACGCCACAGCGTCTGCCAGCCCGGCTCGCCATCGCGGCGGCGAGCCAGAAAACCACCCAGCTTCGCCACCTCGCGCCAAAACTCGTACGCCGTGAACGTCTCGGCC
>JAGVEP010000118.1 GCA_020058145.1 Phycisphaerae bacterium
CGCTCCGGCGCTTACCGCGGCGGGACTTTCACCCGCAAGTCCGATGCAGCACGAACCGCCCCGTAACACCGGGTCGGTTCGGTCAGGACGTACCATGCGGTCAGTCTAGCGGTGACGAGCGGGACTGCAACGGTGGCCGACGCGGCGTCGGACTCAGAGGTCCGACGCTACCGGAGACGCGGCGTCGGACTCGGAGGTCCGGCGCTACCGGAGTCGTCGGACTCAGAGGTCCGACGCTACCGGCGGTCGTCCGCGGTCGAAAAACAGCGTCGGCAGACTCTGTACCACGCCCACCGGGTCGTAGAGGGCTTCCGTCTCGCCGCGGCAGTTGTACCAGCACTGCCGGCACGTCCGCGGGAACAGGTCCCGCCGCAGACGCTGCACGATTTGCTGCGCGGTGTCGCGGTAGAGATTGGCGACGGGGCGGGCGCGCTCCTCGACGCACACCCCGATGTCGCCGGTCGAGTCGATACTGAAGAACCCGCGCCCCGCCCGGCAGCCGGATACGCCGCCGTTGAGGGCCGCATCAAAGCGCGCGAGAAAGTAGGGCGTGCTCAGGAAGTTCGGGTATTTCCGGCGCAGGTGGAGCAGCCGCCGGCTGACCGTGCCGTCGTCGGCGTGCAGGAAGCGCGTCGCGCCGGTCTTGCGCAACCCGTAGGGCTGGAGCATGAAATACGCGTCGCGGTCGGCGGCCATGCGGATCAGCGCCTCGACATCGTCGAGGTTGTCGTCCAGGAGGACGGCCATCCAGTTGACGCGTTGCCATTTGAACTTGCGGGCGGCGGCAAAATCCTCGATGCACGCCAGGGCCCGCTCATAAGCGCCCGGTACGCCCCGCCGCCGATCATGCCGCCCGGCGTCGGCATAATCGATGCTGACGGAGATGCCCCACAGTCCCGCGGCGAACAGATCGTGTGCTAGCGCGGGGGTGGAAAACCAGCCGTTGGTGGTGATGAACGGGAAATGCGATTCGGCAACCGCCGCGACGATGTCCACGATGTCCGGGCGGATGAGCGGCTCGCCGCCCGCGAGGCTGATCAGCAGGGCGCCGAGCTCGGCGAGTTTTCGCGAGCCGGTTTCGAAATCGGTCACGGAGAGTTCGGGCTGGTCGCCCATGGGGTCGACCCAGTAGCGGCAGAATTGGCAGCGGAAATTGCAGCGATAATTGACCTGCCACGAGCACCACACGGGGTGTCGCGAGAAATACGCCCGGGCCAGGTGGAGTTTCTTCTGGACGGCGGTGCGCGCCACGCCCGAACCTCACTCTCGCCGTCGCGGAAACGCTCGCCTTGCCGCGCTGGCTGACTCAGGCGGCGTACGATAGCCGCCGGGGCGATTATCGGCCAGTCGTCGGGCGGGCGCGGCTCCTGGCGAGCCGATCCGTCTGGGCGTGCGGCAAGATTTGCCTAAAGCCCCCGTCGGCGACCGGCCGATCAATTACGTGCAAGACCCCTCCTTACTCTCTCACACACCGGGACCCGCCCACAACGGGCCCCGGTCTGTTTTTGGCGACTAGGGATGTCCGCCGAAGCTCGCAAGAGCGCCGCGAGCGCACCGAATTCACCGTATGATCCTCGGTTGCCAGACTTGCGAGGACCCGCCGTGCGCACGTTCATCGCCGTCGAACTCGAGCCCGCGCTGCGTGAGCCGCTGGTGAAGCTGCTGCGGAAGGATTTGCCGCGGGACCGTTCTGTGCGCTGGTGCGCTGAGAACCAACTGCATGTCACGCTGAAGTTCCTGGGTGAGATTGATGACGGGCAGCTCGCCGGCGTCGGCGAAGTGGTGCGCGATGTTTGCGCCCGGACCGAACCCTTCTCGATTCGTCTCGGTGGCCTCGGGTGCTTCCCCAGTCTGCGCAGTGCGCACGTGCTCTGGTGCGGCCTTGAGGATGCGACCGCCGGGTGTCGCCATTGGGTGGAATTGGCCGACCCGCTGCTGGAGAAACTCGGCTTCGAGCGGGAAATGCGGGCCTTCACGCCACACATCACGCTGGGTCGCAGCAAAGCCCGGGGCGGGGCGCGGGTGTTGCAGCGCGCACTGGAAATCCTCGCCTCCCCGGCAGCCGGCGAGATGCGGGTGCAGCAGATCGTTGTTTTCGAGAGTCGTTTGCTGCCGACGGGGGCTGAATACCGGCCGGTGTTCACGGCGGCGCTGGGGGAGACGCAGTCAGAGCCGCGACCGTGAGGGAGCGGAGTTGGAGCCCGCGGAACCGAGCGGGAACTCCGCTCCCTCACGGTCGCGGCTCAGATTGGACGGGCGGCGCAGATTGGACGGGCGGCACGTAGTTGGGAACCTGTTTTCCCTGGCCGAAGAGAAAGCCCTCCAGGTGCTCGCGGAGGATGGGGTTGGCCGCGTCGGAGGTTGGGTCGAGGCGGAATTCATTGATGACCAGCAACATGCGGTCCAGCCAGAGCTTCCACGCGTCGGCGGAAATCTGCTCGCAGATGCGCTGCTTCAGCGCGGGTCCGCCGAACAGCAGGGCCATCTTGAGCGCCCGGGCTCCGTCGGGTGTGCTCTCGTCCAGGGCGGGCAGATCCTGGTTAAGCTTGGCGCAGCGAACCGTGCGTGGCGGCATACGAGTGTCTCCAGACGTTGTCCTACTCACAGAGCATAGGCGCGGCGGACGGTCGCTGCGAGTTGACGCCCGCCGGACCGGTTCGTACCGTGCCATGTTCCGGCTGAAACGTCGGCATAAAGGACTGTCATGTTTGCCCTGGCGTGGGCCAACTTGATGCACCACAAGCTGCGTAGCCTGCTCAGTGCGCTGGCGGTCGGCATCGGCATCATGCTTATGTTGGTCTCCAATGGTCTGGCGACCGGCTCGCTCGCCGAGGTGGACCAGCGGATGCAGAGCGTCGATGCGGAGCTGGTGATTTTACCGGCCCAGGACAACATCATCTTCACGGGCGGGGCGCCGTTTCGCCGCGGACACGAGCAGCACCTGTGCCAGGCTGCGGATGAGCGCGGCCCGCTGGCGGCCGAGGTGATTCCGGTTTTCTTCGGGCAGGTCAAGATGGGCGGGCAGCAGCAACGGCTCTTCGGCGTCGATCCGCGGCAAATGGCGGCCTTCCTCGGCCCGCGGCGGGTGCTGGCGGGCAAACTCTTCGAGCGGGCAGGGGCGTTCTGCGACCGCCTGCGGGCCGGCGAGGCGGCAGCGCCCAGCCTGTCCGACCCAGCGTATCAGGCGTTCATCGCCGACGGGCTCGAACTCGTGATTGACCAGCGCCTGCAGCGCGTCGGCGGCTATCGGCTGAGCGACGAACTCCAGATCATGGGCCAGGTGTTCCGCATCGTCGGCATCATCGAAACCGGCGTGGCCGGCCGTGTGTTCGCGCCGCTGCAAACTCTGCGGGAGATCGCGCTGGCCGGAGAGCCGAGCGCCAGCATGTATTTCGTCAGGCTGCGCCCGGGCCTCGATCCGGTCGCCGCGGCCGACTTCTTTCAGCGGGGACTGGGCTCCGACGTGCGCGTCGAGCTGAAGAGCGACTACGGCCGCCTGCTGCGCGAGAGCTTCGCGCAGGTGAGCCTGTACCTCAACGCCTCCAGCGGCGTGGCCCTGTCGGCGTGCTTCCTGTTCATCCTGCTGACCATGTACACGACGGTGATCGAGCGGACACGCGAAATCGGCATCCTCAAATCGCTCGGCGTGGGACGCGGCGGCTTGCTGCGTTTGTCGATCAACGAGGCGCTCCTGATCTCGCTAGGCGGCGTCGCCATCGGCATGGTGCTCGCCTTTTTGGTCCGCGGTGTGCTCCTGGTGTACAAGCCGCTGCTCACAGTTGAGCTCGCCGGCCGGGGACTGGCCGCCGCGGTCATCGTCGGCGTGGTCGGTGGCGTGCTAAGTGCCTTGTACCCCGGCTACCGGGCCGCGCGACTCGATCCGGCGGTGGCTTTGAGCGCCGAATGAACGACGAGCTCATGATTGACGTCCGCGACCTGCACCACGCCTACACCCACGGCGGCGTGGTCGAGCCCGTGTTACACGGCATCGGTCTCCACGTGCAGCGCGGCGAGTTTGTCGTCGTCATGGGCCCCTCCGGCTGCGGCAAGACCACACTGCTGAACATCATCGGACTGATGTTGACGCCGACCAGGGCCGAGACGGTCCGCGTCGCGGGGTGCGAGACGCTCGGGCTGGACGAGGCGCTGCGCACACGCCTGCGGCGCGATGCGCTCGGCTTCGTTTTTCAGCGGTTCAATCTGCTGCGGACCATCAGCGTGCGTCGAAACGTGGCGTTGCCGCTGGGCCTGCGCGGCATGGCAGCGGACGGGCCGGTGGATGACCTGCTGGCACGGGTGGGTCTGGCGGGTATGGCCCACAAGAAGCCGGGGCAGCTCTCGGTCGGGCAACAGCAGCGCGTGGCCATTGCGCGGGCCGTTGTGGGCCGGCCGGCGCTGCTGCTGGCAGATGAACCGACCGGCAATCTGGACTCGGCCAACGCCGCTGCGGTGCTCGACCTGCTGTCGGAGGTGCATCGCGCGGACGGTCAGACCATCGTGATGATCACGCACAACGAGCAACTCGCGGTGCAGGCCGACCGCGTGCTGCACATGCGCGACGGGCGTATTCTTGACTGACATGAGCCCGAGTCTCAACGAAATTGCGCGGCTGGCAGATCCTGCCGGCCGGCGTATCCCGCCCGGTACGCGGGTCTGGTTCGCCTGGTTCCTTGTGTGGCTGACGGGGCTGGCGGCGCTGGCGCTATGGCTGCTGGCCCGCTGGGAGCACGGCGGCGAGCCACTCGCCATGCGGGCTTGGATTCTGGTCCTGATGTGCTTCTATCTGTCGCTGTGCAACGCGTTTGTGCCGTTGCCCACAGCCTGGATCATCCTACTCGCGGCCGCCCCGGATTACGCGCTGCTCGCCCAGCCCGTGCTGAACATCCTCATGGTGGCGGTGCTGGGGGCGCTGGCGACCGCGATGGCCAACCTGACTGAGTATCATTTGCTGGCCTATGGCTTTGGCGGCGGGTTGGGCCAGCGCCTGCGGGCTACCAACGTGTACACCTGGGCTGTCCGCTGGTTTGATCGCGCGCCGCTGCAGGTCCTGGCGCTCGTCGCCTTCATTCCGATTCCGGTCGATGTGGTGCGCTGGCTGGCCATTCTTCGAGGGTACTCGCGGCTGCGCTTCGGGCTGGCCTATCTGCTCGGTCGCAGCGGCCGATATCTCATCTTTGGTGGGTGTTCCGTGTTTTTTGCGCTGGGAGCGCGGCAGATCATGCTCATTCAGGTGGGGCTGGTTCTGGCGGCGCTGAGTGCTCGGGTGGTGTGGTGGCTGGTGCGTCGTGGAGGGCCGCGACTTGCCGCGTGAGCTGGGAGATCGGATCCCTTGGCGGCAACAACTGCGGCAGTAGCAGCATCGCCGAGAGCGAGATGGCGATCGTCACGAGGGCCACAGCCGCGATCAGCCCGCGGATCTTCGCGGATACCCCCTCCAGCGGACGGTTGAGCAGCCACAGGGCCGTATCGATGGCCCGATAAACGATACCGCGCGCGAGGCACGTGGACTGCGCTTCGCCAGCCTCAAGCCCGGCGGGTTCCTCTGCCGGGCTCGTTTGGGCCGCCGCAGCCGTGCCCTTAGCAGCCGGTGGCGACCGCAGTGCGGCGTGCGACGCCTGCGGTAGCGGCGGCGCTTCCACTTGGGTTGGCACGATCGCGCTGCGTGCGTTGTCCAACCCGCGAGAGGCGGGTGGCATTTGAGCCCGCACATTCTCCGAGTCGGCGCCGATGTCGGCTTTGGAAGTTGAAGTTGTGGCGGATGAGTCGCTCATAGGTACGTCCAGGCACGGGTGGGGTGGCCATCTTGGCCGCCCGCGCGGCGGGCGAGACGCCCACCCCACCCAGCTCATGCGCTATTTTCACGGAGGCATCGCACTAACGAGATCGGCTCGGAGAGGGCGGCTCTCCACGTAGCGCTCAGCCCTGGGGTTGCCAGTCGCGAATTCGCCGATAACCGGTCCGCTTCCCGAGTCGCGGGGCTTGTCGAAAGTTGTACCTGTGTGGTCGACATTCCGCGGCCGAAGCGATGTAATCGTGAGGTGAACCGAGACGCGGTCCGACATGGGAGCCTGCGCCTCCCGCAATTCGACCGCTCGCGTGGGAGACCGACGATGGGTCGCCTAACCGTTTTCGCGACGATGGCGCTGGCCGGCCTGGCCCAAGCCAGCGCGCAAGGCCCCGCCAGCGCGCCAAGCCAGGTCGAACCTGGCCTCGAGCGCGTGCTGCGGCACATACCCGACGACACGCATCTGCTGTTGCTCGTGCCGCGCATCGATCAGTTCGCGACGGGGGTGGCCGCGTTCGGCAAGGCGTCCGGACTGCGCGAGCTGGCCGAATTCACGCCGCGCAGCGCGCTGGATGATCTCTTGGGCAAGAGTGCCGCGGCGATCGACTCGGCCGGGCCGCTCGCCATCGTGTTGTCGGCGACCGACGATGAACCGCTGTTGATTGCCGCCTTGAATGCTGATTCGGCCTGGCAAGGCGCGACGCAGCCCGCGCGGCTGCGCGACGGCGTGCTCGTCTACGAATTCGGGACCGAACGCTTCGTGGCCACGACGACCGACGGCGTCGCCATCTTCGCCCGCGAGAAATGCGAGCTGCGCCGCGCCGTGGAAGCCTCCGGGAAGTTTGTCGCGCGGCTCACGCCCGATCTCAGCAGCGGCGGCGCCCGACAGATGCTGCTCCACATCGACGTGCCGGCGTGGCGCGAACTGGTCGGCACCCAAGTGACTGTGCTGATGCAGTGCATGGCCATGGGCATGGCGGCGTCGGATCCGGATGCCGAAATCGCGCTGCGCGTATGGACTTGGGCAATCGGGCAGGCGAAGAAGGTCTTGGCCGAGGCCCAGGAATTGCGGGTCACGCTCCACGTTGATGCGGACGGGGTGTTTCTGCAAGAGCGCGTGACGTTCAATCCCGACGGCTGTGTCGCGGGGTACTTGAAACAGGTGCCGCGCTCCAAACACGATCTGCTCCGCGGCCTGCCGACCGGCGGCGTCGACATCGTCCTGGCGTACGAGTGGGAGGAGCCGGCCGGGGCCGAGGGCTGGAACGCGTCCCTGTCACGGGCGATGTTCGAGATCGAGTCCCTCAGGCAAAAAGTCGGTCCCGAAAAACTCGAAACCGTCATCCAACGCAGCATCGAGATGAACCAGAAAGTGTCGGGCGTCAGCATGATGTTCGGCTTCGGCACCGATAGCAAAGGGCTCGCCTATTCGGGCCTGTACCTGACTGCCGACGCGCGCAGCGTGCAGCGCGATCTGCGCTCGATCTGCGAACTGACGCCCGAGCTGATGAACGCCTGGGGCACGTTCCCGCTGGCCATGTCGCCGCAGGAACCCGAGACGGTTGCGGGCGTCGCGGCCGACGTTTACCGCTTCAGCTTCGAGGCGGAGGGCAAGCCGTCGCAGACGATGCTGCAGGCGGTCTATGGCAAGGACGCGAGCTTGTACATGGCCCCACATCCCGCGGGTTTGGCTTTTGCTTTTGGTCAGCGCGACGAAGCCCGCACGACGCTGACGCGGCTGCTGGCGACGGACGCGCCGCCGCTGAATCGCGACGCGCGGGTGACGGCGCTTTTGAAGCGGTTTGCGCCGGAGCCGCAGTTATGTCTGCTGGTCGATCTGCCGCGGATAGCGAAGGGCATACTGGGACTGGTGGAGCGTGCGGGCGTGCCGGTGCCGCAGATTGCCATTTCCGACCGGCCGACGTCCCTGGCGGGTTTGACGTTCTACCTGGAGCCCGCAGCGGTGCGGGCCGAGCTTTTCGTGCCGGCGGAACCGGTCAGGGTCCTGAGAGAGTCGGCCAAGGACTTGGGGGACGTGGCGGAGAAAGCGTACTAGCGATTTTGGATTTTGGATTTTGGATTGGCGGGCCGCCCGTGCCCGCAATCCAAAATCCAAAATCCAAAATCTATGGGGCATGCACCGGCTCCAGCAGCACTTCCACGACGCCGTCCCCGATCGAGACTTCCCGCAGCCGGCAACGCCGTTTGCCGTTCGGCCAAACCCACTCGTTCGGCAAGGTCAGCGTTCGACCGTCGCCGGTCTGCTGGACGTGACCGTGGGTGCCAACCAGTCCCGCGAGCCGCCGGCCGAGGCTAGCGGTCGGAATGGGCACCGCCCCCACGTGTGCGGCGAGCAGCTCGACCAAGACCCGGTCGTCTTGCACCGTCACGGCGCCGGTCAGAGCCACGATGGCGTGCCAATCACCCGCGCTGCCGGTGGCACCGATGCAGAATTGGCCGTCACGCAACAGCACCTGCGGCTGGTCGAGGTTGGCCAGCGGTGCGGCCGCTGCCGGCCAGAATTCCCCGCGTGCCGCGAGCCAGCGGTTGATCTGCGCGGCGTTGATTCGCAGGCGAATCTCCCGCCCGGTGTTCAGCGCAGCGCTGATCTCATCCTGCAGCGCCGCCAGCGCGGCCTTGTCGTCGCGCAAGCGATCGAAGTCGATCGTCGCCGGAGCGTACCACGTGGGTCGATAGGTCGCCGCGACGACCAGGACCAGCACCAGCAGAGCAGTTGTGGCTACTGCGGAAATGAGCCAGACGCGCCAGCCGGCGCGCCGCAGCCAGCCCCGCGCCCGCGGCCCGCCCTCACGGCATGTCGCGCTCGTCGTCGTCCTCCAACGCCGCGTCCATGTCAAAATCCCCATCACTCAACTCAAACGTCCGCTCGTCCTCCGCAGCGACGACCGCGGCTTCGGCCGAGGTCGGCGGCGCCACGTCCTCCGGGGTGATCTTCGCCGGCTTGCCGTCCACTTGCACGATGAACGTCACGGGTCCGACGCGCAGCCGGTCCCCTGCTTTGAGTTCGACCTCGGCGACGCGTTTGCCGTTGACGAACGTCCCGTTCGAGCTGCCCAGGTCTTTGACGGCCAGAATCTTCCGGTTCAAGATCAGCAACTCACAATGCTGGCGCGATACGTCCTGCGTGGGGACGCGCAGACCGCAGTCCTGCCGCCGGCCGAGGATGGTCTTCTCGTCCTTGAGCGGAAAATCGCGCCGGTCCTGACCTTTGAACATGACCAAGACGACGTTCATGCCTGCCGTCCCTCACAGTGCCGCAGCGCAAGTCCCAGCGCGGCCGCGCGCTAGTGTCCGAGGTCATCCAGAGCGCTACAATGCGTCGCCGGCTACGAGTCTTATGCTACGGGAATGTCGGGACGGTGACAATGACCAACTGCCGTGCCCTGTATGTCCACGTCCCATTTTGCCGCACGCTGTGCGGGTACTGTGATTTCTATTCTGAGGTGCTGACGGCTGGCCGGGCCGCGCCGCTGGTGGCTGCCCTGGTCCGCGAGCTGGCCGGGTACGCCGCACGGGGCGTTTTCGAGCGGTTCGACACGGTTTTCGTGGGCGGGGGCACGCCGACCGTCCTGCCGCCGTCGGAGTTGGACCGTTTGTTGCGAGCGATCCACGCGTACGTCGGCCCGGTCGGGCGGCTGGAATTCACGGTCGAGGCCAATCCGGCGACGGTCACGGACGAGGTGGCCGCGGTCTTGGCGGCCAACGGCGTGAACCGTGTCTCCATCGGTGCCCAGTCCTTCAGCCGGGCCGAACTGCGGGTCCTCGACCGCACGCACGACCCGGATGACGTCGTCCGCACAAGCGCGCAGTGCCGACGGGCGGGTATTCGGCAGATCAGTCTCGACCTGATTTTCGGCATCCCCGGGCAAGGCTTGGATTCCTGGCACGAGTCGCTACGGGCGGCGCTCGCCTTGGGCGTCGAGCACCTGTCGTGCTATGGGCTGACGTATGAGGCCGACACGCCGCTGTTGCGGCAGCGGGACGCCGGGCTCATTAAGCCCGTTGACGAAGAAGTCGAGACCGAGATGTACGAGACGGCGATCGACTGGCTCGCCGGAGCCGGGCTGCCGCAGTACGAAATCAGCAATTTCGCCCGCCCGGGCGCCCAATGCCGCCATAACCTGGTCTACTGGCACAACCAGCCGTACGTCGGGATCGGCCCGGCGGCGGCCGGGTTCATTGACGACGTGCGTTACAAGAATGTCGCGGACACCGCCGCCTATGTCGAGGCGATCCAAAACGGCCGGTCGCCCTTGGGCGAACGCGAGCAGTTGGCACCCGCCCGCCGCGCCGGCGAGACCGCTATGCTCGAACTGCGGCTGGTCGAGGGCATTGACCGGCAACGCTTCGCCGAGCGGTATGGGCAAGATCCGGTCGTCATGTTCTCGGACGCGATTGCGCGGCACGGCGCGGCCGGTTTGCTCGCCGTCAGCGTTACGCACGTGCGGCTGACGCGCGCGGGGCTGCTGCTGGCCAACCGGGTGAGCGCGGATTTCCTGTGAGCGGTGGGCTCCGCGGAAATCCCGTATAATGGCGGGTATATGCCAGCGGCGCCTGAACTTCGGGATCAACTGCGCAGCCTCAGCATTCCGCGTGAGCAGCGCCCGGGAAACCGCGCTGGCGGCGGGCGGGCCCTGACGGTCGCGGTGCTCGCGCTGGTGATTTTCGCGCTGGCCGGCTTTATCGTCTGGGAACGGCTCGGTCCGCAGCTCGCGGCGCGCGGCGGCACGGCTCCGACGACCCAGCCGCTGCGGCTGTTCAAGGTCGCCGTGCAGAACGGTTCCGGCGATGCGACGCCGATCCTGACGGCGACGGGCAAGATCGTGTCGGACCACCGCGTGGAGGTGGCCACCAAGGTCTCGGGACAGGTCGTGGCCTTGTACTTTGAACAGGGGGATTCCGTCGAACGTGGCCAGATTCTGGCCGCGCTGGATGATGAAGCCCCCCGCGCGCGCCGCGATGAGGCCGCCGCCCGGCTGACCCAGGCCCGCGCGACGCTCGAATTCCAGAAAGTGAATTGTGCGCGGATCACGAGCTTGCACGCGGAGAACCAGGCCTCGGACATCGAGTATGCCGACGCCCGCCGGGCGCTGGAGGACGCCGGGGCTGCGGTTCGGGCTTTGGAGGCGACGCTGGCGTACCACGAGAAGGTAGTGCGGGATTGCCAGGTGCAGGCGCCGATTGCCGGCGTGATCCTGGAGCGCAACGTGGAGGTGGGCGACTTCGTGGCGGCGGAGGGTGGCCGTGGGGCGATGGCCAATGCGCAGGTCGCCGCCATCGCCGACATGGGCAAGTTGCGGGTCGAAGTGGACATCAGCGAGCTGGACATCGCCCGGGTGCGAACGGACATGGCGTGTACAGTGGTTCCAGACGCGTACAAGGACCGCCATTATCGCGGGCGCGTGCTGTGGATCGATCCGGGCGCGAATTACTCTAAGGCCACGATCCAGGTGAAGGTGCGCATCGAGGCCCCGGACACATTTCTGCGGGTTGAGGGCGCGGCGCAGGTACAGTTTTTCCGCGCGGCGCCGGAGGCTGCGGCGACATCGCCGACGGTGGCCACGTTGTGGATTCCGGTCGCGGCGTGCCGGTGGGACGGCAAAAGCTCGACCGGGCAGGTTTTCGTCGCCAGCGACGGCCGGCTGAAGGCGACCCCGGTTACGCTCGGGCGGCGCGAAGGGGAGCGGGTCGAGGTGCTGGCCGGCCTCCACGAGGGGCAAGAGATTGTCGCGGAAGGCGTGGATAGACTGCGGGATGGGCAGGCGGCACGGTAATTTTGATCAGAACACGAAGCGCCAGCGAGTGCCCGTAATTGCTCGCTGGCGCTTCGCGTTCTGATTGTGCATCAGGCCACGCCCAAATACGCCCGCCGAACTTCGTCGCTTCGTTCCAGCTCGTTCGCGGGGGCGTGCATCACGATCCGTCCGACTTCCAGCACGTAGCCGTAATGGGCCGTCTGCAGGGCCATGTGGGCGTTCTGCTCCACGAGCAGAATCGTGGTGCCGGCGGCGTTGATCTCGCGAATGATCTGGAAGATGGTCTGTACGACCTGCGGCGCGAGCCCGAGCGAGGGCTCGTCCAGCAACAACAGGCGCGGACGCGCGAGCACCGCGCGGGCAATCGCGAGCATCTGCTGCTCGCCGCCGGACAGCGTCGCGGCACTCTGCTGGAGCCGTTCGCGCAGCCGCGGGAAGAGCGTCAGGACGCGCTCGCGATCGGCGGCGATGCCGGCCTTGTCGTGGCGCGCGTAGGCGCCGATTTCCAGGTTCTCCGCGACCGTGAAGTTGGCAAAAATGCCGCGGCCTTCAGGGGCGTGGGCGATTCCGAGCCGCACGATCTCATGCGGCGGTTTGCCGACAAGCGACTGCCCGTCGAACACCAGCGTACCGGCGGTCGGACGGCGCAGCCCCGAGATCGTCCGCAACGTCGTCGATTTGCCGGCCCCGTTCGCCCCAATCAGCGTGACGATCTGGCCGGCCGCGACCGTCAGCGCGATGCCCTGCAGCGCGTGAATGGCGCCGTAGTGCACATCGAGATCGCGGATTTCCAGCAGGGCCATGCGGGCGTCCAATGCGCGTGAGTCACTCGTACCGCAATGCGTCCACGGGGTCGAGCCGGCTGGCCTTGAACGCCGGGTACAGACCGCTGACCACGCCGACGATCGTCGCGGTCACGAGCGAGGAGACGACCACGTTCGCGTTGATCTCGGTCTTGAAATTCATGTACTTGAGAACTTTCTCCATCACGTCCGCGAACATCGTTCCCAGGAGCAGCCCGAGGGCGCCGCCCAACATGCTGATGACCAGCGCTTCGAACAGGAATTGCAGCAGGATGTCGCTCCGCCGGGCGCCGACCGCCATGCGCACGCCGATTTCGCGCGTGCGCTCGGTGACCGAGACCAGCATGATGTTCATGATGCCGATGCCGCCGACGACGAGGCTGATGCCGGCGATGCTGTAGAAGACGGCTTTGAAGATGAACGTGAACTGGTTGATGTTCTGGAGGGCTTCTTCCTGGTTGAAGATGCCGAAGTCGTCGGGCTGACCCGGCCGGATTTTGTGCGCGCGGCGCAGCGAGCGCTGGATGGCCTTCTGCAATTCCTCGAGTTTCTCGGGGTGCGTGCCCGCGATGGTCAGCCGGTTCAGCCATTTGCGGTTGAAGAAACGCTTGAGGCCGGCCTGGATGGGGATGAAGACCGTCTCGTCGGCGTTTATGAAGCCGAGGCTGCCGCGTTTTTCGAGCATGCCCACGATGCGGTAGGTCGTGCCGCCGACTTTGACGACCTGGCCGATCGGATCGCTGCCGCCGAAGAGTTTGTCCGCCACCTTGTCGCCGAGCAGCGCGACGGCCGCGTCGGGGTTCTCGGACTCCGCCTTGGTAAAGACACGGCCAAAGCGGGCCTTGAACTGGTGGATTTCGAAGTACTCGTTCGAGGTGGCGATGACGCCGATGTCGACGGATTTCTGGAATCGTTTGGCCGAGGTGGCCCCGAGGGCTTCGGGCGCGATCCGCTCGATATCGGTGGGCAGCTCACGGAGCAGGTGCTCGATGTCGGACAGGTCGAGCGTTTGCGACGTGCCGACCACTCGGCCCTCGACGTGGGCCGATTCGGGAAACACGAACAGGACGTTGGCGCCCATCGACTTGAAACGGCGGAAGATGTCGTTCGACACGCCCTCCAGGATCGACATGCACGCGACGACCGACGACACGCCGATCAGCACGCCGAGCGTGGCCAGCAGCGAGCGCAGGAAGTGGGAGTCGAGACTGCGGAGGGAGGTCCAGATGAGGCGGAGATAAAACATGGAGTTAATAGTAGCGAATAGCGAGTAGCGAGTTACTCGCGCCCGCGGGGTCCGTCCCAACTCGCTACTCGCTGCTCGCCACTCGCCGCACGTAGCGGCGCCGCAATCCGACGAGCCCCACGATCATCAGCAGGCTCTCAAACCCCAAGAGCCCGCAGAGATTGAACAGCGACGGCGGCGTATTCTGCTGCTCGTACAGCGATCGTCCGCTGGGCTCGGAGCGTTCCTTCAACATGCCGTCGACGATGTTCTTCGCGGTCGCGGCAGACTGAGTTCGCGCGATGATGTCCTGAAGCGTCTGCACGGGAGTGCCGAGAATGGCGGCGACCCCCATGCCGCCCGGAATATTCGCTGCCCCGACCGCGACCGTCACCCGCAGCGCGAATTGCTGCCCGACGGTCGCCTCGTAGGTGTAATCCAGAGTAACGGCGGGCAGCACGAACACGCGGAAGACTTCCAACTGCGGGTCCAGCGCGGCCAGGTTGGCGTCGAAGATGTGTTTCAGGGGCAAGTCACCCTCGGCCGTGACACTCACCTCGTTGTCTGCGCCGCCGGTCACGTTCAACGCGCCGAAAAACACCGTCTGTGCGGCCTGGCCGGTCACTTCCTTCACCACGGTGACCTTCAGCGTCACGGACGCCCCGCTGAGGTCGGTGATGCCGCCTTTGCTGGAAAACATGGACAGGGCGCCGTCCAAAAACAGCCGCCCGCGCAGGCTGACGACCTGGCCGTCGGCTGCCCCGCCGACTTCGGCGGGTGAGAAACGGATCGTGCGCAGTTCCTGGGCGCTGGCGCTAGCCTGGTAGAGCAGCGTCGGGCCGATGCTGTCGAGCGCGAGGTTAATCGCGAATTCCTCGGGGTTGTCGCCGCTCACGGTCTGCGGGTCGGCGAACTGGGCGGCGGCCGACCCGCCGGAGCGCTCGGCGTCGGAGAACAGGCGGGCGATGACCTGCAGCGGCAACGTTTCATTGGGGTCGGGATAGCGTTTTTCCTGCAGCGCGGTGTTGGTGACGCTGGCGCCGTTGAGTTCTTTCATCTGGGCCGACACGGAGCCGGCGTAGGAAATGATCTCGGCCGACGCACCGGACGCGAACCACGCAGTCACCAGGACCGCGGCTGTTAGGGCGAGAGAACGTTGGATGGGCATGGTGGGGCTCCTTGGGGGTCTTTGGTGGGCAGTGCCCACCCTACGCGGTCGTTGGTGGGCAGTGCCCACCCTACGCGGTCGTTGGTGGGCAGTGCCCACCCTACGCAACTGCGCAGAATACGCCGGGAGTGGGCAGGATTCAATTTTGGATTTTGGATTTTGGATTGAACCTCCCGACTCGGCCGGAGCCTCGCCCTCCCAGCCAATCCAAAATCCAAAATCTAAAATCCAAAATCGCTATCGGCCCAGTCGTCCCCGCACCCACTCCAGCACGCCCTCTTTCTTGACGCGGATTTGCTGGAGCGTATCGCGGTCACGGATCGTCACGGTGCCGTCTTTCAGCGTGTCGCCGTCGACGGTGACGCAAAACGGCGTGCCGACCTCGTCCTGGCGGCGATAACGCCGGCCGATCGCGCCCTTCGTATCGAAAAACGCGGTCATGTACTTCTTGAGGTCTTTGTACAGGGCCGCGGCGATGTCGGGCATGCCCTCTTTGTTGACCAGCGGGAAGACCGCGACCTTGGTCGGCGCGAGCTTGGGGTGGAACTTCATGACGACCCGCGTCTGCATGACGCCCTTCTCGTCGGGGGCCTGGTCCTCCGTGTACGCCTCGCAGAGGAAGGCCAGCGTCGCACGGTCGGCACCCGCGGACGGCTCGATGACGGTTGGCAGGAAGCGGTACGGCTCGGCGGTCTTGGCGGCCCGTTCCTTTTCCTTGTCGCCGCCGAAGTTGGCCTTGTCGCGTTCCCAGGCCTCGTCGTCGAAATACGTGAGGTCCTTGCCGCTGAACTTGGCGTGCTGCGTCAGGTCGAAGTTGCCGCGGTGGGCGACGCCTTCGAGCTCCTGGTGCTCATCGGAGAACGGGAAGAGGTACTCGATGTCGGCGCAGGCGTTCGAGTAGTGGGCCAACTCCTTGTCGGTCTGATCCCGGAGCTTGAGTTTCTCACTCTTGAGCCCGAGATTGACATACCAGTCGTAGCGCACCTTCCGCCAGAACTCGTACCACTGCATCGAGTCGCGTTCGTGGCAGAAGAACTCGATTTCCATCTGCTCGAACTCGCGCGAGCGGAAGGTGTAGTTGCGCGGATTGACCTCGTTGCGGAACGCCTTACCGGCCTGGGCGATGCCGAATGGGACTTTTACGCGCGTCGTATCGAGCACGTTCTTGAAATTGACGAAGATGCCCTGGGCGGTTTCGGGACGCAGGTAGACTTTGCTTGCGTCATCGCGCAGCGCGCCCGTATGGCTCTCGAACATCAAGTTAAACTGGCGTGGCTCGGTAAGACTATCCGGCGAGCCGCAACGCGGACATGGTCGCGCCGGATGCGTGTCCGCGAGGCAGGGCAATACGAATACGGCGTAGGCGATACCTGACTTCATCGACTCGACGGACAGTGAGGCGAGCGTGACACCTTCATTAGCTGCCTTCGTAATTTCGCCTTCCGGCAGCTTTGTGACGCGCGCCTTCTTCAGATCCTCGATGTTCGCCTTTCTTGCTGCAGCACCGATCGCATCGCCCGCGAGCTCTCTCGCCTCTTCGATGGAATCAGCTTCGATCGCCGTCTCGAGCGCGAACTTCGGGCGGATATTCTCCGCGTCGCGTGACGCTTCGCGCAAGCGTGTCATGGCTTCCGCAGAGAGCGCCCGAACAAAGAACACCTTGTCGGCCCGGAACAGCCCCTTGCAGCCTTCCGTCCTGCAAGACACCATTGGGTCCGCAAACCCCGTCGCGTGCCCGCTCGCCTCCCACACCTTCGGGTTCATGATGATCGAGCAGTCCACGCCGACCATCTCGATCTCGTGGCCGTCCGGCCCGGGCGGCGGGTTGGTGACCATGTCGTGCCACCACTGGTTCTTGATGTTCCGCTTCAACTCCACCCCCAGCGGGCCATAGTCCCAGAACCCGCCGATGCCGCCGTAAATCTCGCTCGACTGGTAGATGAACCCCCGGCGTTTGCAGAGGGCGGTGAGCTTGTCCATGAAGGCTGTGTCAGCGGGCATAAGCTTGGTCTCCATACCTTAAGTCGGTCCCCGGGGGGTCATTTCGGCGAAGCCGGAACGACTCACGCTGCATGAACCGTGTGCGTTCTGGTTGCGGGCAGCGGAACCGGCTCACCGTGGTTACGAAGCGATTCGATGTGCAAGTGGACGGCTTCGTCGATCAGTCGGCGGACTTCATCCAGGCTGTCTCCGCACGTGACACAACCCGGCAAGTCCGGGACGTAGGCCGAGAAGCTGCCGTCCGCGGCCTGTTCGATTACCGTCACGTATTCCATGCGCTCATCCTTGCTTGAGTTGGGCCTGTTTGAGAACGCTGTTGAGCGTCCCCGGCGGCACCTCTTTCGACATTTTACCTCCACCAGGGACCGTGACGGTACCCGGCTTCGTCGGGTGGCGGTACTGCATGTGACTACCGGAAACGCGCTCCAAGAACTAGCCGTTCTCTTCCAGAATTCTAACGAGTTTACGGTAGGTCACCTGCACTCGCCTCCCAAACGTCCGGGTTTACGATGACCGACCACTCAAGCCCGTGGGCCATGATGCCAGAATCCGCCGATGCCGCCGTAGATTTCGCTGGACTGGTAGATGGACCCGCGGCGTTTGCAGAGGGCGGTGAGCTTGTCCATGAAGACAGTGTCGGCCGGCATAGAAGTCCTTTCGGCTGGCGTCGCTCAAAAACCGACTCCGACCCAGCCGGGGGTGACGGCGACGCATGATAGTACGGCCAAACGGGCGCGCAAAGCACCACCCGCGGCGGCCGGCAGGCGACGACCTGATCCTCAGCACCATGTTTCATACCGGTCCCAACGCGCAAAAAGTGCATGAGGTTTTCACCTGACGCGGGTTGGGTTTTGGCCGCCTCGGCGTGGCCGGAAAGCCGTGTTGGAACAAGCTGGCGATAGTCGGGGAGGACCGTGTTGAATGGACGCCTCATATCGTGGACCTGCCTATCCATGTGTACGCTAAGCGCAGAGCCCAACTCGGGGCGATAAAAGTAGATGGGGAGACCAGGAGCCGGCCGTCGGCCCGGGCGCGATCAAGGAGCTCAAAGTTGAGGAGCAGTTCGATGGACTCGATGGGCCTTTTTGAACTGGGCGATCTCATCCCGGTTGGCGTCGTGCATCCCCGGGGTAGTCAGGGACTCGCGCACGGTCCCAAGTCTCGTGGTCCGGCTGGTTGTGCGCGCCGGTCCGTGGACTGCCGAGCCTGTGCGGGGACAAGGCGGGGTCGCGACCTGCTCGCGATTCGACGGCAGGTCCTCGTGGGCACGTACATGACCGACGACAAACTGGAAATCGTCGTCGCCCGGCTCGTCGAAGTATTTGCGGACGGTCCTCGCCGGACGGCAGCCGGCGCGTAAGAGAGACAGGCCATTCTTCGGCCAGGGAGGGGCGGTAGAAGCGCAACCAGGGGGTGCTCCCCGCGGGGTGGAAACCGACGCCGGTGTATTGCGCGCCACGCCGAGTCAGGGCACCTTTTCAACTGTCCGGTTCCAAGTCCGACAGCCGCGCCAAGTCCTGCACGCAGTACCGGTCGGTCATGCCAGCGACGTAATCGGTCACGACGCGGTGGGCGGGGTCCGTGCGCAGGCGCGTGTGGAAGCGCTCCGGGAGTTGGTTGGGGTGGGCGCAGTAGGCATCGAACAAGGCGGCGAGGATTCGCCGGGCGTGGTCGTCAGCGCGCACCAGCGGCTCACTACGATACACCTTGGTCAGCAGAAGTTGCTCCAGCTCTGCAAGCTGTGCTTCGACTTCCGGGGAAAGTGTGGCTATGGGAGCGTGGCGCGCCGCGTCTTCGAGCACGCGCCGCTGGATGCGGTCGATCGCCGGCCGCAGATAACCGCGCCACGCGTTCGGCCCGCGCGGGGGCGGATCGGTGTAGGCCGCGCGCCACAGTGACGCCTGCGCGAGCTGCTCGACGGTGAGCAGATTCGCGTAGAGCGCATCCTGAAGATCGTGCAGGGCGTAGGTGAGGCGGTCGGCGAGGTCCACAACGCGACTTTCGGGCGGCGGTTCTGCTCGACGCAGAGGATGGGCGCCGGCCTGGTCGAAGGGCGTGGCGTGGTGGGCCAGGCACGTCCGCACAGCAAGCGTCAGGTTCAGCCCGCGAAAATCGGGGTAGGGGTGCTCTAGTTCCTCGACGATGCGCAGCGTATGGCGGTTGTGCTCGAACCCGCCGGTTTCGTGCAGGCACTCGTTGAGAGCTTTTTCGCCGGCGTGGCCGAACGGCGGGTGTCCGAGGTCATGGGCAAGCGCGACAACCTCCGCCAGGTCGGCGTTGAGTCCAAGCAAACCCGCCAGGCAGCGCGCCTGATGCGCAACCTCGAGCGTGTGCGTGAGGCGGGTCCGAAAATGATCGCTCTCGGGGGCAACAAAGACCTGCGTCTTGTGTTGCAGGCGGCGAAACGCCGCCGATTGCACGATCCGCTGCCGGTCGAGCGCCAGCGGCGGCAGCAGGTCACTAAGCGGGTCAGGGTGGTCGCGGGTGAGGTCGTGGCTCATGGTGCGCAATCCGGGGGCCTAAACGCGGTCGCGACAGTGGCTGCCATCGACGGGAGAATAGGGTGGACCTTCGATTCAGTCAAGGTAGATACGGCAAATGTTAGGGTGTCTGTCCGCGGCGACTGGGTCCCTGGGGAAGATGCGGGTGGAAAATTCGGGGCTTGAAGGATAGTATATGAGAATAACACGTTCAGTTGCCTGTGTTGACCGAAGTAGTGGTAAGCGCGCGTGTCGAGCGAGCAAACTGTGCCCCGCTCGCTGCTGTTCCTCAAGTCAGGAGAATCAAAGGTGAAGCGAGAATGCGCTGAGAACGTCGTGACTGGACAAGCGGAGGGAGCCCGGCGGCTCGTCGGTTGGGTCGGCGTGCTAGCTGGCTGTCTGGCTTGGGGATTGCTGGCTGCGGCACCGGCCGTGGCGCAACTAGTCGACGAATTCGCCGACACGGTGGGGGAGCCGGTGGTTGGCGAGCAGGGAATCACCGAGACCGTGGCTGAGATCGAAGCGCGCGAGGCCGCGCTGGGAAGGTACGTGGGCCCTCCGGTCGTCTGGCCGGACATGGAGGCTGAGGGGCCTGATCGGTCGTACCTGCCGCAGAATCCGCTTTCGCCCGACGTGGCGCAGTGGCCGCCACTCGAGCCGGGCGCGCTGCATTCCGGCGCGAGTCGACCCGGCGAAGCTCCGTTTCTGCCGCAGACCGTCGGGACGAGCTTTCTGGGCGTTCAAGCGTCGGAATCGGGCTACTATCCGCCGGACACGCAGGGCGCGGTCGGGCCGACGCAGATCGGCATCGTCGTCAACGGCAAAGTGAAGTGGTGGAACAAGCAGGGCACCCAGACGGTCCTGAATACGGGGCTGAACAACTTCTTCAACACGGTACGCGACGCCTACGACACGGGCGACCCGCGCGTACGCTTCGATCGCACCAGCAACCGTTGGTTTGTCAGCGCAATAAATATTCCGCCCAACTACATCGACAACCGCGTCTTGCTGGCGGTGAGCAGCGGGCCCACGATCAGCAACGCGGCCAGCTTCACGTTTTTCTACTTCGTGTTCAGCCAGGGCGGCGGCTCGCAGGACGTTGGTTGTTTCGCCGACTACCCGACGCTCGGCGTGGACGCCAACGCCGCCTACGTCGGCGTGAACGTGTTTAACGGCAGCCTCACGCAGTTCCTGGGCACCACCGGCTTCGTCGTCCGCAAGAGCTCGCTCACCGGCGGCGGCCCCATCGTCTACACCGCCTTCCGCCGCATCGTCAACGGTGGCTCGAACGGTCCCTACTCGCCGGGCGGCCCGGACAACGCTGATCCGGACGCGACCGAGGGCTATTTTGTCGGGATCGACAGCGCGACGTTCGGCCGCGTGACGTTGCGGCGTGTCGCGGATCCGGGCGGTACGCCGACGATCTCCGGCAACCTCTTTGTGACGGTGCCGACGACGACCAATGCGTATGCCCCACCGTGTCTGGGCAGCTCGATACCACTGAGCCCGGTCGACGACCGTCATTTCAACTCGATGATCCACCTGAACCGCATGACGGGGCAACGAACGCTCTGGCTGGCGCATCACTTTCAGGTCAACGCGAGCGGGCAGGCCAGCGGCAGCGGTGGTCGCGACGGCGCCCGCTGGTACGAGCTCCAGAACCTGACCACGACGCCGGTGCTCCGGCAAGCCGGCACGCTCTTCAGCAGCGCGACGAGCAATCCGGCCAGCTACATTTTCCCCGGCGTCGCGATGTCGGGACAGGGACACATGGCGATCGGCACCACGGTCTGCGGCGCGGCCCAGCGCGCAGAAATCGCCGTTGCCGGCCGCTTCAACAGCGATCCGAACGGCAGCACGCAGGCTGCGACGGTGGCGCAGACCAGTTCGTCGAACTACAACGCTGGGCAGCAAGGCAGCACGTATCGCTGGGGCGATTACTCCTTCAGCGGCGTCGACCCAGCCGACGACATGACCATCTGGACCGCCCAGGAATATTGCAATTCGACCAATTCCTGGGGCGTTCGCATCATCCAACTCAAGGCGCCGCTGCCGGCTACACCCGCGAGCTGCGTTCCGGCGACGGTGTCTCAGGGCGCTGCCAATGTCGACGTCGTCGTCACGGGCACGATTTCAAACGGGTCCGGGTTCTATGACACCGACGCCAGCTACACCAATCGCATGACCGCGAGCGTCAGCGGCACGGGCGTGACGGTTAACAGCCTGGCGTGGACCAGCCCGACGGAATTCACGCTGAACGTCTCGGTGGCCGCCGACGCCGCCACGACGGCCCGCGACATCACCGTCGTCAATCCGGACAACCAGAATGCCACGTCTACGGGCGGCATTCTCACCATCGCGGCGGCGCAGCAGGTGTGTCTGGGCGACTGCAACTGCGACGGATTCGTCAATTTCGACGATATCAACGCGTTTGTCGCGGTCCTCGGCGGTGCGTCGCCCTGCAGCTTCGCCAACTGCGACGTGAACAGCGACGGTGCGATCAACTTCGACGACATCAACCCGTTCGTGGCTGCGCTGAGTGCAGGTGTGACCTGTCCGTAGCGGCTCCGATTGCCGTCCTTACAACACGCGCTCCAAGACGTCCCGCAGCTCGTGCAGAAAGCGCGCGCGGCTGAATTGCTGCGCGTGGGTATGCAGTTCCTGCGGATCAAAGGTCAATCGCGCGCAGCGCTGCATGGCATCAATCAGCCCCGCGACCGTCTGCTCCTCGAACCACACGCCGGTCTTGTCCGGCACGACGGTCTCCGTCGCCCCGCCGACCGCGTAGGCGACGACCGGGCAGCCGTGGGCCAGGGCCTCGACCGGGACAATGCCAAAATCCTCCTGGCCGGGGAAGAGCAGGGCGGCAGCGTGCGCTAAGTGTGCGTTGATTGCCTCGGCCGACTGCCAGCCGAGTAACTGGACATGCGTATCGCGCGCCGGATCGATCCGCCGCACGTCGGGCCCGTCGCCGATGACGACGAGGCGGCGGCCGAGCTGACGACAGGCCTCAATCGCCAGGTCCAGGCGCTTGTACGCCACGTGGTAGCCGACGCAGAGGTAGAAGTCCTCGCGCGCGGCGGCCGGCGGGGCGGCGGGAAGCTCGACCGGCGGATAGACCACCACCGCGTCGCGTCCGTAATGCCGTTTGATCCGCGCCGCGACGTGCCGTGAGTTCGCGATGAACACGTCCACACGCTGCGCCGCCGCTCGATCCGCCGCCTGTAGCCGCCGGCACAACGGCCCCCACGCCAGGCGCAGCGCGGCCGGCAGCGTCCGGCGGTACTCGTCCGCCAAGTCCCAGATGTACCGTGCCGGCGAGTGACAGTAGCACACGACCTTGCTGCGCGCGTCCGGCGTCATGGCCTTCGCCAGGGCGGCGTCAGAGCACAGCACCAGGTCAACCGGCGGCAGGCGCATCCGGCGGTAGGCCCAGGGGTGCAGCGGCAGCAGCTTCGGATAGTGCCGCACCGCACCAGGCAGCCGTTGGAGCACGGAGGTGCAGACCCGGCGGTGCCTCAGCGGTGAACCGACGATGCCGCCCGGATCGTGTACCAGCGTGTAAATTGGAGCCTCGGGCAGCAGCTCGCCGCAGGCCTCGAGCACCTTCTCCCCGCCCCGCAACCGCACCAGCCAATGGTGGGTGAGGACGGCGGAACAGGGCAGCGGCCTGACTGGCTTCGGCGTCTCGCTGGCGTCCATCTTGGCTCCACGGGCGCGCATTGGCCGGCGCGCCCGGTCGGCGTACACTGCCGGGGGACATTGTAGTGACTAGTGTACGGCCTCAGAATTGCCGCTACGTATCCTATCCGAGCCGTGAGCGCGAGCTCGCGGTCGCTCGCCCGCAGACCGGCACCGCTCGCTCGCGCGAGCGGCTCGGATAAGGCGCCTGTTTTGCGAGGCAGCACGCGGGCGAGACCAAGCGAGAGGCCTTTTGTGGGCAGAGCTCGAATCCGGATCGTGCTGCTGGTGACCGCCGTGGCGGGCTGGTGGGGCTGCGATTCGCGCGGCAAGCCTACAAGTCAGACCTCGCCGGGGGATCTGGCGGTGGCCGCGGCGGACTGGTCCCGCGAAGAGGCCGCGGGGCGGCTGGACGCTGCTCAGGACGGCGTGCGGGCTGCGGTTCGCTTGGTACACCTGGCCGATTGTGTGCCGCTCTGCGCTCCGGACGAGTTGACCGCTGTGCAAATGCGCGGCCTGCGGCTGGTGCGGCTGCGCGAGGACCTCTGGGCGCTGGGATTGGCGGACCGGCGTGAGCCGCGGAACGTGCGTGCCCCAGTACTGATCTCCGCCACCGGCGAGGTGACGCCGCTCGCGGAGGGCGTGGAGGAGGAGCTGCTGGTGCTGCACGTATCGCGGGACGCGGACGTGTTTCCGCACGTGGCGGTTTTTCCGCAGCGCGTGCTGCTGATTGGCGAGCAGCCGGTGCCGGCGCTAGTGTTAGAGGCGGGCCAGCGCGTGCGATTCGCCTTGCGGACGGAGCGCCGGTTCAGCTATCTCGCGCTATTGGCACCCACGGACGCCGGCGAAACCGAGGTCGCCCGCTACCGCTGGGACCCGTATGAGGTAACCTTCACCGGGCCGGCGAGCGATAAGCTGCCCGACCCGCCCGGCGGCCGATTTCGGATCGATCTAAAGGCCAGCGAGCGGCTCGAGCCCATCGGCGGCGAATTGCCGGAGCCCGAGGAAAACAAACCCCGGCCCCGCCCGCCTGAGGAGCTGCCGCTGAGCCCGTCGGAACTTCAGGCCACCTAAATGCGAAGCAAAGTGACGCAGCGACGAATCAAGAAAGCGACGCAGGGGCGGAAAAGTCCGGCCCGCAAGCGTCCGCGGGAATCGACCGTGGCGCGTCAGCAGCGCGCGGCGCGGCTGCTCGCGCGGCTCCGTGAGGAGTATCCCGACGCGACCTGCGCGCTGCACCATCGCAGTGCGTACGAGTTGCTGGTAGCCACCATCCTCTCCGCACAGTGTACGGACCAGCGCGTCAACCTGATCACGCCGAACCTCTGGCGGCGCTACCCGGATGCACGTGCCCTCGCCGCCGCGGACCCGCAGGAATTGGAGGCCGCGATCCGCTCGACCGGCTTCTTCCGCAACAAGACCAAGAGCTTGTTGGGGATGGCACGCCTCGTACGCGATGAGTTCGGCGGCGAGGTTCCCGGCACGATGGAAGATATGTTGCGGCTGCCCGGCGTCGCCCGCAAAACCGCCAATTGCGTGCTCGGTACGTGGTTCGGTCAGAACGTCGGCATCGTGGTGGATACGCACGTCGGCCGCATCGCCGAGCGGCTGACGCTGGTGCCGAGCGCCCGAGACGGCAAGGATGCCGAGCGGATCGAGCGCGAATTGATGGAGTTATTCCCGCAGGAGGCGTGGACGTGGCTGGCGCACGCGATGATCCAGCATGGCCGGACAACCTGCCTGGCGCGCACACCCAAGTGCAGCGGGTGTCCGCTGCGTGAGGATTGCCCGTCGGCGATGTAGCGTCGGCCGCGGTGGGGTCCGGCGCTACGCCGTCGGACTCGGAGGTCCGACGCTACGCGGTCCGACGCTACCGTTCCCGCCCCCACAACTGGGCCAGTTCGATCAGCACATTCACTGAGGTTTCCATCTCCTCCAAACACGCGAATTCGAGCGGCGAATGGAAGTTGTGCATGCCGGTCGAGAGGTTCGGCGTCGGCAGCCCCATTTCGCTGAGCCGTGAGCCGTCGGTCCCACCCCGGATCGAAGCGAATTTCGGCTCCAGGCCAATGCGGCGATAGGCTTCCGCGGCGAGCTTGACCGCCCGGGGTTCCTTCTCCAGGTGTTCGAACATGTTGCGGTACTGTTTGGTGACGTCGACCTTGATCTTCGCCTTCGGATGCTCGATGGCGACCGAGTCGGCCACGGTCCCGAGGATTCTTGCCCATTCGGCGAGCTCGGCGGTCACGAAGCTCCGCAGCAGGATCTTAATTTTTACCTCGGGCACGCCGCCTTCGATGACGTAAGGGTGCAGGAACCCGTTGCGTTTCTCGGTTGTCTCGGGGGCCAGGCGGTGCCAGGGCAGCCGCGAGAGGAACTGCCCCGCGAGGCGAATCGCGTTGACCATCCGCCCGGTCGCCAGCCCGGGGTGGATGTTGACGCCGGTGATCGTGACGGTCGCCAAATCGGCGGAAAACGTCTCGTTCTCGAGTTCGCCGGCGGCCTCGCCATCCAGCGTATACGCGCATACGGCGTTGATTTTCGCCGGACCGGCCTTGTCGACGCCGCGGCCGACTTCCTCGTCGCAGGTGAAAACGACGCGAATCGGGCCGTGCTTAATGTCCGGATTGGCCATCAGGTGGGCGGCGGTGGTCATGATGACCGCGATGCCGGCCTTGTCATCGGCGCCGAGCAGCGTCGTGCCGTCGGTGGTGATGACGGTCTTGCCCTTCAGGACCGCCAGGCCGGGGCTTTCCTCGACCTTGATGATCTTGGTCGGATCGCCTGACAGGACGATGTCGTGGCCGTCATAGTTGCGGATGATGTTCGGCTTGACGTTTTTGCCGCTCGCTTCCGGGGAGGTGTCCATATGGGCGAGCCAAGCGACCGTGGGGGCGCCGGGAACGTTGCCGGGCACGGTGCCCATGACGATGCCGTTCTCGTCCATGCTCACGTCGGCGAGTTCGAGCGCGTGCAGCTCCGCGGCGAGCAGTTTTCCTAGCTCGAGCTGCCCGGGCGAGCTGGGGTACTTGTCGACGTCCTCGACGGACGTGGTTTCCATCTGGATGTAGCGGCAAAAGCGGTCGAGCAAGGTGTCCACGGTGGTTCTCCAGAATGTGCGTTAGACCGAATCGCAGCGTAACGGAGGAGCCGCCGCGAATCAAACGCGGTTCCGACTTGTCCGCGGGGCACGTGGCGACTAGCTTCTACACCCTTTGGCGGCCGGGCAGCCGTTCCGGCCGGGAAAGGAACCGCCGATGAGCACCGCCACGGAGCCGGTCGCGCCGAAGAGCCCGCTGCGGGAGATCGTGCAGCCGTTCATCGACGTGGTGCACGCTCCGCGGGCGTTGTGGGGCATCAACCTCCCTTACTTCTTAGAGGGTTGGTGCTACTGGGGCATCGTTGGCTACTTGTCGATGTACTTCAGCGACTATGTCGGGCTCGGCGAGCAGCCGGCGGCACTTTCGGTCGGCTTCCAAACCTGGGGGATTACGCTGGCGATGGTGCTCTTTGGGGGTCTGGCCGATCGCTGGGGCGTGCGCGTCGCGCTGCTGCTGTCGTTCGCCCTCATGATGTGCGGCCGTGGCATCCTGGCCCTGTCACCCTACCTCGGGCTGGGCGGGGGTACTTGGTCGGCGCTGCACTTCATCTCGCTGGCCGGCATCCTGCTCGTCATCTTCGGCTATGGCATGTACCAGCCGGCGGCGTACGCGGGTGTGCGGCAGTTCACCAACGTGAAATCAGCCGCTATGGGCTACGCCATGCTGTATGCGTTGATGAACTTCGGCGGCTGGCTTAACTCGTTCTTCGCGCCGATCCGCAAGAGCGTCGGGATTGCGGGGGCGTATTGGATTTACGTGGCCCTGACGGGTGTGTCGCTGCTGGTTACGGCGCTCATCCTGACACGGAAGACCGTGGCGGATGCCACGGCTGCGGCTCGCGCTGGCGCGGAACCGGGCAAGGAACCGAACGCAGAGACTCGGCGGGCGTCGCGGACGCCCGACCAGAGCACCGGGTTCGTGCAGTGGCTGAAAAATCACCCGCTGGCCGACCTGAAGTTCTCCTTCTTCATCTTCGCGCTCATCCCGGTGCAGACGCTCTTCGCCCATTTCTGGTTTACGTTTGCCAAGTATCTGCAACGGGCCTTTCATGGAAATTGGATCGGCGACAATTTCGAGTGGGTGCTGAACCTGAACTCGGCCCTGATCTTCGTATTCGTGCCCATCGTCGCGGCCATCACCGCCCGATACAAAGCGTACAACATGATGGTACTCGGGACGTTCACCATGGCGTTCCCGACGTTCTTCCTGGCGCTGGGTCCCCATCCGGCGACCATCTTCGCCTACGTGCTGCTGATGACGATCGGCGAAGCGATTTGGCAGCCACGCTTCCTCGGCTTGGCCACGCAGATTGCACCCGAAGGCCGTGCGGCCTCCTACAGCGGCGTGGCCCAATTGCCCTGGTTCTTGACCAAAGTGGTAACGAGTTTCTACGCCGGCTGGTTCCTGGCGAAATACTGCCCCGCCGAAGGGCCGCTGAACACCGAGTTCATGTGGTTGGTTTACGCATTTATTGCGGTCGCCACCCCCATCCTGCTGATCGTGCTCAAGCCGTGGCTTTCGAAAGGGCTGAAGCTAACCGCGGGCTAGCGCGTGCGGCTCGGACGGAGTGGTTGGCGGCGCGCGCCTCTCCCCGAAGCCTAACACGCATCCGGTCCGAGCCCCCGGCGCCAGCCGGGGGTCTCGCGCAGCGCGTGCCCACCGATGCTCGAACGCGCTCCGCGGGAAACCCCACGCTGGCGCATGGGGCTCGGACGGGATGTGCGACGACAATCCTGCGGCAGCGCCCTAGCGCTCGCGGCCCTGAGCCGGATTGACATGCACGATCCGCCGATCGCCGACGGGTTCGAGAATTTCCAACTCCACCGGCTTGCCCGGCGGCACCAGTTTCAGCGCCGCCACCAGATCGGGCACCGACGCCACCGGTTTGCCGTTGCAACCCACAATCAGCTCGCGCGCCTGCACCGCCGGGGCGTTCCCCGACCCGGGGTCGATCCGCCACACCAGTGCCCCGCGCACCGTGTCGTCGTAGGCCAGGCGCCAGACGCGCAGCAACGCGGGCCGAAATGTTCGCACCTCCATGCCCAACCGCTTGACCTCGCGTGCGTCCGTGGCGGGCGTGCGGCGGGCTTCGAGCAGATTGGCCGGCTGCACGCCGAGCCGCACAGTCAGCGCCAGTTCTTCGCGATCCCGGACGACGCGCAGCGGCACCGGTTCCTCGGGCAGCAGGTCCGCAATCAGGCCGCGGAGCTGCTCCGAGCCGTTCACCGGCAGGCCGTTGACTTCGATGAGTACGTCCTCGACCTGCAGGCCGGCATGTTGCGCGGGTGAATCCGCGAGCACCCGCTCGACAAATACGCCGTGATCGTCGTGCAGTCCGAAGATTTCGACGTCGGCCGGTTCGAGTTCCAGGAAGCTGATGCCGAGCCAGCCGCGCGTGACCGTTCCGTCGGTTCTCAGTTGCTGTGCGATGCGGGCGGCGCGGTTGGAGGGAATGGTGAAGGCGATGCCCGCATTGACCCCGTCGCCGTGCGTCGCGATGGCGGTGTTCACGCCGACGACTTCGCCGTGGAGGTTCAGCAGCGGCCCGCCGGAGTTGCCGGGGTTGATGGCGGCGTCGGTTTGGATGAAATCCTGGTAGTCGATCTCGATCCCGGCGACGCGCGTGCGCCCCTTGGCACTGACGATGCCGTGGGTGACGGTTTGCTGGAGGCCGAACGGCGAACCGACGGCCAGCACCCAATCACCGACATCGAGCCGGTCGGAATTTCCGAAGGCGAGGGGGTGCAGGTCGGTCGCGTCGATCTTCAGGACCGCGAGATCGGTTTTCGGGTCGGTGCCGATGAGTTTGCCTTCAAATACGCGGTCGTCATACAGCACGACGCGGAACTCGTCGCGGCCGCTCACCACGTGGTTGTTGGTGAGGATGTAACCGGCGGGATCGAAGACGATGCCGCTGCCGGAACCGGGCGGGGTGGGCAGCGCCCGCAGCCAACGGCGGAGCGTCTCACGCTTGTCCTGCCCGCGGTCGGATTTTGGGGGTGCGCTATCGTCGGGGCCCGGCGGGGCCGCTTCGTTGTCGTTGTTTGAATCCTCATCGGGCACCAGCTCTCTGAGGTGCTGGCGGAGGTACTCGTCGATTTCGTCGTCCGAGAAGCGGGTCCCCTCGCCGCCGCCGACTGCGATATGGACGACGCCGGGGCGGGCGACCTTGCCGACGAGCTTAAACGCCCGAGCCAGCGCGTAGACCTCGGGCCGCTCGGCCTGCAGCTCGGCGAGTTCCTCCGCGCCCGCCTGGAGTCGCCCGCGTTCGAGAGCGTATGCCATGTGCGTCACGACACGGTCCCCCAGGGTCGCCCAGAGGGCGGCGGCCACGGCGACGCCACCCAAAAAACCTGTCCAGCGCGGCGATAACTTGGCCATGATGGTTGCGGCTCCTGTTCACTACCTGCTACCCACATTGTAGCCGCCGGGCGCCCGCAAGATGGGACCTGCGGCCGGGGCGCGGTCGGCTCGCGGGCCTGCCTCGGTAAGACCCGACCGGAGCTGTTCGCGCGCCGCGCGGTTTCGGGGCCAGCATGTGCATTGACCAACGCTCCCAGTTGGGTCATACTGCGCCCTCAGCGTGCGAAATGGGTTCGCCGCTCACTAACCCTGCGGGTTGCAGGACGCAAGGATCGGTAGCCGGACACGGGCCTATCACCAGCATGTACGACTCCCGACCGCCTCTGCTCCACCCCGCGCATCGCTTGGCCGAGGGCCCTGTAATGTCGGCCCGCCCCACGCTCGGAGGATCTCCCTAATGGAATTTGAGGACAAGACGCTTATCTGTGCCGATTGCAGTGGCGAATTTGTGCATTCGGCCGCCGACCAGGCCCGCTACGCTGAGCGTGGTTTCACGAACGAGCCCAAGCGCTGCCGTCCGTGCCGCGAGAAACGCCGCGCCCAAGGCGGCGAGGAAGGCGCTGGCCAGGAAGGCGGCGGCGCCGGCGGCGCC
>JAGVEP010000094.1 GCA_020058145.1 Phycisphaerae bacterium
CGGCCCGGCGGCGCGCAAACGGGCGCAGCACGCGCCCACCGCCGAGGGTGCGGGTGGCACTCTCATGCCGCAGGATGAAATGCTGCCCCCAGGTGGCCACGATGGGCTCGGCAGTCCTGAGTTGCGCGAACACGCCACGGGCGACGTCGGCCGTGGGCGCCTCCAGCAGCCGCAACTCAGCCAGGACCTCGCTGGTGGCGATATGGAGCCGCAAACGCAGCGTGCGGCGGCGCGTTTTGCCGGGCATCCGAAGGGTGGCCAGGTAGACATCCAGGGCGGTCGTGGGTTGCAGATACTGCGGCGTAGCGAGTTCCTGACCGCGGGCCACGTCCTCCAAGGCCACGTTGGCCAGATTGAGGCCCAGGCGCATGCGACCGTCGGCGGCGTCGCGCTCGGCGTTGTGTACTTGCACGTCGCGCACCCGGATGCGGCGGCCCGCCGGCCAAAGTTCGAGCTCGTCGTCGCGGCGGACGGCGCCGTGGGCGACCGAGCCGGTCACGACCGTGCCGCGGCCGGGTACCACGAAGGCGCGATCGATCGACAGGCGGAACCAGCGGTTGGGGGGGCGCGGACGGTCCGGATCAAGGGTCAGGCGGTGCAGCAACCCGCACAATTCGTCGAGCCCGCGGCCGGTGTTGGCCGACGTGCGGACGCACGCCAGGGGTTCCAGCCCCACTGAGGTCAGCAGCGCGCGGGCTTCCTGTTCCACCTGTTCGGCCCAGGCGTCGTCGACCAGGTCCATCTTCGTGAGCACCAGCACGCAGCGCGTCACGCCGAGCAGGCTGAGGACTTCGGCGTGTTCGCGTGTTTGCGGCATCACGGAATCGTCGGCGGCGACGACGAGCAGGGCCACGTCGATGCCGGTGGCGCCGGCGACCATGTTACGGATGAAACGCTCATGGCCGGGGACATCGACGAAGGAAAAAACGCAGCCCGCGAAGTCGCGGTGCGCGAACCCGAGGTCAATCGTCATGCCGCGGGCCTGTTCCTCCGGCAGCCGATCCGGGTTCGTGCCGGTCAGGGCATGCACCAGCCGGCTTTTTCCGTGGTCGATGTGACCAGCGGTGCCAATTACCAAGGTGGGGGCGTCGGGCATGGGCGGCATTTTACGCGGCTTGGGCGCGGCGCTCGACCCTCCCCGGCAGCGCCGGCCCCCGTGGGCACTGTAGCGTCGGCCCTCCGAGGCCGACGGCGAATGCGGATGGTCGCCGCCCGCCTACGTCCGCCACGGGGGGCGGACGCTCCGGCGGCGGCGATGGCGGTTCTATGTTCGCGGCGACAGGTCGTCCACCTGCCCGAGCCGGCGATACCAGTACAGCGAATACAGCACTAGCCACACGGTGACGACGCCGAGACCGCCCATCAAGACGACGAAGCAAATCCACTCGGCCGGGGCCAGCAAGCCGGCCAGCACGCTGGCCACGCCCACCACCACGAACAGCTTGCCGCCGAGGCGATGGGTCTTTTCCCAAACCGCATCGCTCGCCAGCGTCCAGGGCGTGCGAATCCCGAGGTAGAAGTTCCGCCGCACTTTTCCGAGCCAGTTGCCCAGGGCGGTGAGCATAACGCCGAGCACGACGCTGATCGCCGCGCCAATACGCAGACTGTGACCGGAACTGGCCAGGAGAATGACGACGTGCAACGCGAGCATGCCGGCCATGACGGTGACACAGATTCGCCCGTAGGTATCCCGGAACTGCTCGAAGTTCTTGCGAAACGGGCCCAGGAGCGGCAGGCCGACCAGCAGCCCGACCATCAGCAGCACGAGCCCTGGCGGCAAGAGCAGCGGCATCCACTTCGAGCCGTGGTCGTCAATTTCGCCGCGGATGTTCCAGTGCGTCGGCACGGTGTCGGGCAGAGCCGGATAGAAACCGGCGCTCACGGCGATCATGGCCAGTTGCAGCACAATAAGCACGATCAAATAGGGACGCGGAATCATGGGGTGGGCTCCTCGTTCTTCGGCGGCACGCTGTCACCGGGGGTGGTCGCGGCGGAATCCGGCTGGCTGCCGATGGAGAACGTGTGCAGCAGGAAGCGGGCGAGGTCCTCAACCACACTCGTGTTGAGGTTGTATTCGATGAACTGGCCGCAGCGGCGGTCGAAGATCAGGTCGGCTGCTTTCAGCACGCGCAGATGGAACGAGAGGGCGTTCGGCGCGACGCCGACTTGCTCGGCGAGCTGCCCGGCGTTGAGCGGTCCACCGCGGAGGGCGCCGAGGACGCCGCGGCGGGTTGGATCGGCGAGGGCTTTGAATGATTTATCGGAGCCGAACATGGGTTGCACCTTCAACATTTCAACTACTATTGAATTATAGCTCAAGAATTGGCCAGGTGTGTCAGGAGTTGTAATGGGAGCGGTTCCGGAGTGGGGCACAACTCCGCGCCCCCACCGGCGCCGGCTTTGACCCTCCCCCAACCCACCCCATAGGAGGGCGGGGGGTTTTGTGAAGCGCTCTACGCGAAGAGGGCCGGTTTCCCCGTCGTGAGCACCGGGGGCGTTTTCAACTGCTGTTGCAGGTCCGCGGCATCGAGCGCAAACGCCGGGCTGATCTCGATCGGCAACGCCGGCTCGCCATCGGCAGCGCGCGGGACGGTGACGCCGCTGGTATCGAGCCAGCGGGCCGCACGGCGGATCAAATCCCGCTGGGCCGTCGCGGGCGAATCCACCCCCGCAGCATTCTTGACCGGGCTGAACTCCTCCTCGCGGCGGGTGTACAGAACCAACGGATTACGGGCCAGCGGAATCGCGTCGAAGACGAGCATTTCGAGCTTAACCGCGTTTGGCGAGGCCGGTTTGACTTGGTTGCCGGCTTCATCGACCGTGGTCACCTGCTTGTCCGCCCGGTGCCACGGCAGTTGCACCGCAGAGTTGAATGTCGTTAGGCGCTCGACGAACGCGCGGCTCAGGATATGGATCGCAATGCTGCCGGCGTCGAAGCGGCGGGTTGCGTCCGGGTTCCTGGCCCGCATCAACTCGTCCGGCATGTCGCTGTACTCGATGACTTCGAGTTGGCCATCGACTTGGCAAAAAACGCCGACGCGCTCCTCGTCATACGCCTTGCGGACGGCCTTGCTCGACATTTCTGAGCCGGTCACGAGGTGCAGGCCGATGAACAGAGGGTCGATGACGCGCACGAGCGGGTTATCGACCTGGAAATAGCTGATGGTGTCGATGCCGCGGCGGCGCATGTCGGCGAGGGCCCCGTTGTCGGCGAGGGCGCGCAGGCTGCCGCCGTGACCGTCGGGCGAAAGGGCGACGCGGTGGCGTTCGGCGAGCGCGATCCGCCCGTCCGGGAGGAACGCGGGCATCTGGCCCTGGCGGAAGAACGTGACATCGTCGGGCGACAGGCCGAAGTAGCGGTTCTGCTCGAAAAACGCGGTGGTCTCGGCGTGGTTGGTCAGGCTGGTCATGATGTACCAGTGCGGGCGGCGGCCATAGCGGCGGGCCGTGCCGAGCAGACCTTCGGCGAAGACCTGGAACAGCGGGGCGTCGCGGACGGGGGTGATGCGGAAGGCGCCCTTGGGGCCGTCGTAGCCGAGGCGTGTGCCCTGTCCGCCGGCGACCATGAACGCGGCGACGCGGCCGGCGTGGATGGCGTCTTCGCCGGCCCGGCGGGCTTGGGCGTACTCTGTAGGGTGGGCACTGCCCACCATCTTCCCCACTTCGCCGGCGGCGGGATAGCACTCGGGCGGCTCGATGTGCTGTGGGACGTGGACTGCCGGCCGCTGTCGCACGTACGAGTTGATGAGTGGTGCGCAGCGGACGAAGTCGACTTGGTCGAGGTCGTCGAGCAGTTGTGACCGCTGCTGGTCGTCAAGCTGCGGCCAGAAGGAGAGCAGATGGGCTTGCCCGAACTCCGCCAGCTTGCTCTGATACGCGCGATGGCGTGCGTCGAGTGTGGACATGAGCGTCGCTCAACTCCTTCCAGATTAAATCGCACCGCACTCGCGGACCCCATCACCCAGTTAACAACGGCAGCCGCAACGGTTCATGAGCTCGATCCGTGACGGTAGCTCGTAATAGCGGCATATCGTCATACGTTCGCCCGTTCAACTCGCGTCCTGCTAAGTCCTTGCGCACTCCGCCCCATTGCTTAAAGAAAAAACGCACGTGTGCAACGTCGCATTGACGGCGGATCGACTCCACCCACGTAGGTTCCATTGGTCGCGCGCTCGGACCGGATTCGCCGCCGACAATCACCCAGGAGATGCCGTTCAGCGTGAGCTTATCGAGCGGGCCAATGAGCGGCTCGCAGGATAGGAAGCGGATGTGCGCCGGCACGGCTCGTAAATCGTCCGGCCGGCCCAGAACGCGCTCATCCTCGACGCTCGCGCCGATCCACACGTGCCGGGGCCAAGGCAACTCACGGGCCAGTTCTCGCAGGCGCTTCGTTCGCTTGGTTAGCACTTGAAAGGTGTGTTGTGGACAGGCCGCCATCGTGTCGAAGACGCGGCGAATGAAATCTGTTGGCACTTTCTCGTGAAACAGGTCGCTCATCGAATTCACGAAGATCAGACGTGGCAAGCGCATCCGTCGCGGAAGGTCTACCAAGTCGTCGTGCAGCGTGACTCTAAAACCGTTGGCGTACCGGGCGTTGCCCATCGCCTTAAGCCGCCGTGCCATGCGCTCGGCGTAGCAATGACGACAGCCTTCGCTGATCTTGGAACACCCGGTTACGGGGTTCCAGGTCATTTCGGTCCACTCGATTTTCGACTTCGTGGCCATCAGATGCACTCTACGGCTTCAGAATATGTTGTGCGATCTCAACCGCCGTTGGCGCGCCCTTTGGATTGCCAGCGGCAAAGCACAGCAGATAAATCGGTGTTTTCATCGAGTTCCGTAGCGACAGAGGGTTCTTGGCGACCTTCGTGAAGACGGTCTTTAGGCGTCGAATAAAGAAATTACCTATCGCGTCCGGAGACACTGCCTTTTGCAGACGATCGTCGTCTTCGAAGAGCATTTTCATTCTCTTTTTTTGATAGAACTCCCGCTCCCATTCCCGCGTACCGAAGATGCGTGTGAGGGCTTGGGCCCACTCGTCCGGCGGCGGGGCTGCTTTGGGCAACAGCCGATTGACCGCAATACCGAGCGGGAAAAGCACCCACAAATCGACGGCCTGCGTCTTCGCGAGCGCCTCGACTGTAGCCCATTCGACTTGCATGCCGTACGGATCGAGGAATACCACCGCACGGTGCCGCTTCCAATCCGTCTGATCACACCAGCGTCTGAGGAATGAGTTCGCGTCAGCGTGCTCGATCTTCACGTTTCGGGCCTTCGCTGGAAATTCGTCTCGCAGTACCTCCAGTTCCCTCACGCGACCGGCCTCGCGTTCGATGAAGATGAAACGATCAAAGGACGGCTCAACTTCAAGGGCGATGCGCGCGCTGCCCTTCTTGAAGCACTCAGAATCCTCGTCTGGTGGATCTCCGAAAATCCCCACCGTTGGGCGCGTGTCGGCCGAATCCAAGCGGGACCCGGTTCCCGCGAACCCGTCCACATAGATGGTCGAGAAGTAGCGTGCCTTTGGATTCGCCGCGAATATCTTCGTATAGGCGCACAAGTACTTGCGGACCCGTTCGAGTTTCTCCGAGGTCCAGTCGCCGCCGAATTTGTGTTCTGCCATGCTGCCTCTCCCGACAGCGAACTGCCAGCTAACTAATACCTAACATACCGACCCGTCCACAGTTCCGCAAGTGCCTCATTGCCGGGAGGACCCAGGGACCACGGACGTCCCCCCCCGGATCCTACCAGAAGCTCCAATCGCCAACGCGCAGCACGATCAAGTAAAGCACCAGGTTCGTGAAGCCGTGCAGGAGCATCACGCAGAGGAGGCTGCGGGTCCAGTAGAACACGGCGTTGAAGAGCAGCCAGCAGAGGATGCTCACGCCCCAGTTGTCGGGGTGCTGGAGCGTTGAAATCAGTGCCGTGCCGAGGAAAGAGAACCAGGTGAACTGGCCGAGCGGGACGCGCTCGAAGTGCTGCCAGTTGATGAAGGCTCGGAGCAGGAAGCCACGCCAGAAGAGTTCCTCGACGACGGGGACGGCGATGACCGCGACGAGCATCCGGAGCCACCAGGTGGCCCAGAACAGATTGCCGGCCCCGAGTTCGTCCCGCGGATCGACCAGCAATTTCTCGCCCGGCATGAGCGGCATCCGCCCGGCGAGGCCGAAATGGTCGAAAACTTGCTGGCCGACGACCCAGCCCCAGGCGGCGATTGCTCCCGCGAGCAGGGCAATGGCCCCGCACGGACGACCCCAAGGCGGAAGATGTCGGCGGAACAGCCAGACCGCTGCCAGGGCGGCGACGCCCCGCAGGCCGATCGCCGCGGGCACGAAATTCGCCGGAACCGCTTGCGCGAGCCCCATTGTGGCCATGTAGATGATGAGTGGCGCGACGAGAACGATGTCCGGGCGTGTTTCGCCAAGATGATCGATGGTTCTCAATACGCCGATCCGAGTCAAGGCGATCCTCGCGCGCTGGACAGCGGGTTGGCAATATACCGGCGGTGGTGGGTGGGCGTGTAGTGCGAAATCGCGCTGCGCGGACCCCAGGCTTGCGCCGTGGGGCTCGGATGGGTGCGCTGCGCGGACCCCAGGCTCGCGAGACTGTCGGAATACCTCCTCCGGAGTATTTCGACAGCTCACGGAACGCCTGGCGCCACACCGGCCCCCTAGGGGACGATGCCGCGCCAGGTCATCGGCGCGCCGGTCGTCGGAATATTCCGACAGTCTCTCGCGCCATGGGGCTCGGACGGCGGCGGCGCGTGTACCCCAGGGGCTCGGACGGATTTGCTGCGCGGCGGCGGCGCGGGTATCGTTTCGTCCTGGTTGACGTTACCGAGCGGACTAACCCAGGCTGGGGGCCGCTGTCCAACGTGTATACCCCCCGGCCGATCGGCCTACCGGCCGACGGCGGGTATGCACGGCTTTGCAGGAGTTGACGATGCGCAAGTGGCGTGTGGCTTTGTCGGGTCTGGTGGTGCTGGCCGGGGTCGCGACCGTCGCGGCACAGGACATTTCCAAGGAACAGAACAAGCTGCTGGCCAAACGGGCAGCGGAGGCGGATGCCTATCGCAAGCTGGCGGAGATCGTCTACGGTCTCCAGCTCAACGAACGCACGACCGTCCGCGATTTCGTGACCGAGTCGGACGACATCCGCGGCGAGGTGGACAGCTTTATCAAGGGCATTCGCCTGGGCACGCCGACGTATTACGACGACGGCTCGTGCGATATCCCGGCCGAAGTGACCGTCGCGAAGGTCGTGGAGACGCTGCGGTCGGCCCATGACCGTTATTACAAGGGCGACCACATCAAGACCAGCGATTTCGAGTCCGTCACCAGGCGGATCGAGAAAAACGTCATCAAGGTGATCGGGCGCGGGGCTCCGCGGCCGGACCTGCCGCCGGATTTGCCGCAAGGGGCGGTGGAAATACTCGGTCCGTCGCCGGTGCCGGCGGCCAAGCCACCGATCCCGTTGATTTGGCAGCGGCTTGGGCCGCAGGCGCGGATGATGGCGCTGCGGGCGGCCGAGTTGGATGGGAAACGGAAGCTGGCCGAGCGGATCAAGGGATTGCGGCTGACGGCCCGGACCCAGGTGCGCGATTTCATCGTGGAGAGCGACGAAATCCGGGCCGAGCTGAATACGTTGCTGGTCGGGGCGGAAACCGTGAGCGAGTATCTGCACCATAACGAGCTGATTGCCGAGGTCACGCTGCGGCTGCCGACCGAGCAGGTCATCACGACGGTGAAGGAACTGCACAGCCGGCATTACAACGGCGACCCGGACGACACCCGCGGCCACGATATTCAGGACATCGTCAAGACGGTCGTGAAGAAGGACTTCGAGGCGACCGGCATGGGCGTCCCGCCGCCGCAGTATCTGAAGCGGTTCAACGAGGTGGCGGCGGTGCCGGCTCCCGATTGGGTGGCCAGCAATTTCGAAGCACGCGGCCAGGGTACGGACCCGGCGATCGAAACGCCGCAGGGTCGGCTCAAGGCGCTGCGGGCGGCGGAGCTGGACGCGAAACGCAAGCTGGCGGAACAGCTCGGCGGGCTAACGCTGCAGAACGCGACGACGATCAAGGACCTGGCCGCGAAGAGCGACGAAATCGGCGCCCGGTTGGACGGGTTCATCAACGGCGTGACGGTGACCAAGACCGAGGTGGAGGGCGGTACGGCGACGGTGACGGTCGCGGTGCCCGGAATGGAAGTCTGGGGCGTCGTAAATGACAGTCTGCCGCGGCGGGGTGAACCAAACCCACCGCCGGCCGAGCCACAACCGCAGGGCGAGCCGAAGCCGTAGGGTGGGCAGTGCCCACCGGTGCCGCGGGCGCCTGGCGAAGGAGGTTGACTTTGATGTACGGCTGGTATCGTCGTATGGCGTTGGTGCTGTGTGCGCTGGTTCTGATCGTCGGTGTCACCGGCTGCAAGAAGCGCGAGCAGCGGACGATGCGGATGCACGCAGAGCAGCGGCAGGGCGAAGTTCAGGAACAGCGCCCGGGCGAGATGGTGGTGGAGTAGCGGCCGGGCTCCGTACCGGCCGAAGGACACCGGCTATTAGCCGGTGCCACACCAATGTGGCGGCGAAGGACACCGGCTATTAGCCGGTGCCACACCAATGTAGCCGGTGCCACACCAATGCAGCGGCCGACGTCCTCGTCGGCCGTAGGAGACCGGTACGTGTCGCCCTCCTCCCGTGCCGCTTTTGGTCTGCTCTTGGCACTGGCCGCGCCAGGGGTCATCGCGCAAGCCCCTGCGGCGTTGACGGCCGACGAGCAGAAAACCCTCCCGCAAATTGCCTTGGGCCGGGCGCGGGCGGAACTGTTCGACCGGGTGCGGGCCTTACCCATCACAGATAACTCCAGCGTGGGCACCTGGTTGACCTACGACATCGAGTTGGATCGCGCGCTGCGGCTGTGGGTACGGACGCGTCCGCAACAGGGTAAGCCCCGCGTGTACTCCGACGGCGTCTATGAGGTCGATGTGCGGATCGAGGCGGGAGAGCTGGGGGAGCAGCTTGTAAAACTGGCTGGTGATTACCCCGAGACGCTGCCGGCCGGCGTGGACGGGGCCAAGCTCAAGGCGGTGGCGCGCGGCTGGCCGCTGCTATGGGCGACCGAGCGGGCGACGCCCTCGAAACGCGCCCGCC
>JAGVEP010000058.1 GCA_020058145.1 Phycisphaerae bacterium
ACGCCAAGGTGATCCTCGAGGCTAATTCGATCGATCTGGAAGCGGGCGATAAAAAGGGGCTGTCCAAGGCGCTTTTGGACCGCTTGGCCCTGGATGGCAAACGGATCCAAGAGATGGTAGATGGGCTCCAGGCGGTTAGGTCGTTGCCCGATCCGATCGGCGAGATAATCGCGGAATGGAAACGGCCGAACGGCCTGAAGATCATTAAAGTCCGCGTCCCCCTGGGGGTCATCGGGATAATCTATGAAGCCCGGCCGAACGTGACCGCCGACTCGATCGCCCTCTGCCTGAAAGCGGGAAATGCGGTGGTCCTGCGCGGCGGCCGCGGCCTCGACGCCACGACGGTTTGGATCGACGCCGGGCAGCCGTTCCTGCGTCGCCGCCAGCATTTCGACACCGGGCATTTTCTGCTCTGCCGCGGCGGCGAACTGACGGTCCACGGTGGGGACGATGTCTCGCTGGAGGCCGTCGCCGGCAAGAGCGGCTCGCAGCATCTCGGCAACCAGCGCGAGGCGTTTGATTTTGAGCAGTATTTCACCGCGTCGATCGCGCACAACTGCCTCGTGGTCTGGGAGCCGGCGCGCGTTGCGCACTGGTACAAGGCCCAGTATTGGCCGATCGGCGGGCAGCGCTGCGTCGAGGACACCTGCACCGACTTTGCTAAGCCGCTGGAAGCGCAGGGACGGCAAACCGGCCGGCAACTGGCCTACGGACAGCATGGGGACGCGGCCTACCTGGCCCTCGGCCTCGCGCCGGCGTATGACAGCCGGTCGGTCAGCGCGTACACGCGGGAATTCGTGCTCGTCTGGGGTCGCGCACTGGTGGTCATCGACCGCGTGAGTCTCCCGCGCAGGAAAATAGTGCCCACATGGGTAGTGAACATCCCGGCCCGGCCGCGTGTCGACGGCGCCGATTTGAGCGACGCCGTCCGCATCGCGGGAAGAACGAACGAGGCCGGCGTCTGGCGCTGCGATAACGCGACCTGGCTGCGCTGGACGGACCGCGACGGCGCGCTGTGGTTCTCGGCGCCCCTGCCAACACCCCATGCCTGCCGCATCGTGGGTGGTCCCGCGCGCAAGCTGCTAATCGCCGACGGTCGCCACGCCGAGCGAACCTACGTCGGCGGAGATGCGGACGGCTTTGAGCACTTGGTCATCCCCGCCGAGCGGCGCGGGGCGGCGAATGCGTGGTATCGGCTAGGCGAACCGACTCTGCTCGGGCCCGAATTCGGCCGCACGCCGCACTGGGGGCGGATCGAGCTGGAACCGACGGACCTCGGCAGCTCCTGCACGTTTCTGACGGTGCTCATCACGGACCGCGCCGACTCCCAGGAGGCACCGTCGGCGACGCTGGAGCGCGACGCGGACGCGCTGGTCCTAAACCTGCGCGCCGATGACGAGCGCGCCACGCTGCGTGTGCCCGCCGACGCCGCGGGTAGCGGGACCCTGGAAGTGCAGGGTACGCGGTCGTTCTCGTGGACGCTGCCGACGAAGGTGCTGGCCGACGCTCCGCTGCCAACGGCGGCGGTGAACTCCGATTGACCCGGACCGCCAAGGCACTCACAATCAGCCGCGCGCGGCCAAGTCATGCCGCCGCCCCCGTGGAGCACCGATGCCGTACGTCCGCCTGCTGCGACCGGCCCAGTGGATAAAGAACCTGTTTCTGCTGGCCGGGCTGGTCTTCGGGCGTGAGTTGCTACACTGGGGCCGGGTCGTCGACGTGGCGCTGGGGTTTGCCTGTTTCTGCCTGGTCAGCAGTGCGGTCTATATACTGAACGACATCCGCGATCGCGATGAGGACCGGCTGCACCCGATCAAGAAGAATCGGCCAATCGCGGCGGGTCTGGTGCCCGTCTCCAGCGCGCTCGGGATGGCGGCCCTATTGCTGCTCGTCGGCCTGGGCGGGGCTTTCCTGCTGGATCGCGGTTTTTTCCTGACAGCCTGCACGTATCTGGTACTCCAACTCCTCTACACGTTCTGGCTCAAGCACGTCACCGTGCTCGACGTCATTGCGATTGGCATGGGTTTCGTGCTGCGCGCCGTCGCCGGAGCGGTGCTCGTACACGTGGCCATTTCCCCGTGGCTGGTCCTGTGTACGTTCACCCTGTGCCTGTTCATGGGCTTCAGCAAGCGGCGGTGTGAGCTCAACGCCATGGGTGAGCGCCCCAGCGGCGACGCGCGCCGGCACCGTAAGACGCTCGCCGAGTACACGCCGGACTTGCTGAACCACATGACGACGCTGACCGCGGGCATCGCGGTGGTGAGCTTCATGCTGTATGCGACGGATAAGCGGACGCTGGAGGTATTTGGCACCAATTACCTGGTGTACACGCTGCCGCTGGTCGTCTACTGCATCTTTCGCTTCGCGCTGCTGGTCGAGCACGGGCGGGTGGACGGACCAACCGCGGTTGTCACCCGCGACCGGCCTTTCCAGGCAGCGCTGCTGCTGTGGGGGGTAACCGTGTTGATCATCGTCTATCGTGGCCGCGACTTGCAGACGTGGTTAAGCGACGTCCTGCAGCGGGGTCACTCGTAGCGTACTGCATCGTAAGAAACAGCACACAAGCTGGGTGGAGTGGGCGTCTCGCCCGCGCCTCGGGTGGCCAAGATGGCCACCCCACCCATGCGCTGATACCGGGAAGCATGATCAGGCGTGTTGCCGACGCTGTGACATTCACGGGATGTGTGGGGCACCTACGGCCGACGCGGGGGTCGGCCGCTACGGCCGGTACAGAGCCCGGCCGCTACGGCCGGTACAGAGCCCGGCCGCTACACTTGTGCCACGCTCACCGGTTCTGGTTCAACTTCCGGAACTTCTCGTTGATCTTCAGGCACGCCGCCATGAACTCCGGCTCATAGCCGTGCTGCCGTGTCGAGTGCACGATCGCGTTGCAGTCCTTCGGCAGGCACTTGCCCGAGAAACCGCGGTCGTCGGGGTAGACGAAACTGTGATCGCGGCTGATCCGCGTGTCCGCCAGCCACAATTCGCGAAGCTGGTTGAAATCGACGCCGTGGGCCTTGGCGATATCGTAAAACTCGTTCAGGAACGTCACTTTCACCGCGTAAAACGCGTTCTCCATGTACTTGCACACCTCGGCGGTGAGCGCGTCGCCGATGTAGAACTGCACCGTGGAGTTGTAGTAGTGCTTGTAGAAGTCGGCGGTCTTGGATACGTCCTCCGGCGTGCCGCCGAGCACGACGAACTGCCGTTCGGCCATGTTGCCGAAGACGTGGCCGACGGTTTCGCCGAGGTACTCGGGCTGGAAAACCACGTGCTTGCCGTACTTCTCCCGCAGACGGTCGGTGGTGCCGGGCGCGACGGTCGAACGGATGATGAGCAGCGGGGCCTTGATCCAGGCGACCGCGTCTTCGACGATCGACGTGTCGCAACTCCCGTCGCCCTTCATGGCCGTGGGAACGCAGACAAATACGACATCGCAGTCGTTGATCTTGTCCTTATTGCCGGCAAGTTCCGGCTTGTTCGGGTCATACACGACGGTCTCGGGGCCACAGAGGTTGACCATCGCGATACCGACCACACCGCCACCGACCACGCCGACCTTAGGTTTTGCCACAGCTTCACTCTCCAAACGGACCAGGGACGATTCCCACCATGTGCTTTGGATATCGTGGCAACCCGGCGAGGTCAAGAGGAGAGTTGAGAGTGGCGAATAGCGAATAGCGAGTTATCACCCCCTCGGCAGCAGAACTCGCTACTCGCCGCTCTTCACTCGTACTTCGGCGCTGGCGGCGGCAGCGGCGTGAAATGCTCCGCACAGCGCGGCTCGAATTCACGCGGCCCGCCGATCAGATTCCCGTCCACGACGGGAACCATGCGCTGATGAAACGTCGCCGGCCGGCCGCAGACGCCGCACACCGCGTATCGTTGCTCCAACTCGTCGGCGAGCGCCTTTAGCTCTGGCAGCGGCGGGAACGGCTGACCCCAAGTGTCGTGATCGATCCCGGCCACGATCAGCGTCCGGCCAGTGGCGACCAGTTTCTCGCAGACTGGAACGAGACACCGGCCGAAAAACTGGGCTTCGTCGATGCCCAGGACTTCCACGTCCGACGCCACGCGCCCCAGTTCGGACGCCTCGGGAACGGAAACCGCCGGAAACATCCGCCCGTCATGCGTGTGGAGTTGGGCCGGATCGTAGCGGCTGTCCAGCGGATGCTTAACCGCCAGCACCCGGCGGCCCGCGGCCCGGGCCGCCTCCAGACACTCGATCAGCCGGGCCGTCTTGCCGGCGAACATGCAACCGGCGATGACGATCAGGCGACCGGCGCTAGGCTCGGCGGAGGTCACCTACCGCCTCCATGAGCTGGGTCACACGGTCCGCGTCCACCGCATTCGACCACACGCCGTCCACCTTGAAGAACGACCCCACAATGAAAACGTCCGCGTGCGGCCAGAGCGCCGGCAGATTCGCCGGCGCGAGCCCGGAGCCGATGCAAACCGGAATGTGTACGGCCTTTCGCACGGCGGCGACATCCTCGACCGCGGTGGGCTGCCCGGTCGCGACGCCGGTGACGACGATCCCGTCGGCGCCGAAAAACTCGGTCGTACGGGCCGCCTCGGCGAGCGGCACGTCGGCGGTGAGCGCGTGGCTCGAGTGCTTTTTCTTGACGTCCGCGACAATCGCGATGTGTTCCGCGCCGATCTGCCGCCGGTAGCGCAGCAGCGGCCCAGCTTCCGCGGTCGGCATCAGGCCCTCGTCCGCGACGTGCGCGTAGGCGAAATTCTCCACGCGGACAAACGCCGCCCCGCAGGCGTGTGCGACCGCCAGCGCCTCGCGATTGGCAGCGGCCAGAATCTGAACACCGAGCGGCAGGGGGCTCTCCCGCCGCACGGCCACTCCGACTGCTGTCAGCGCGGCGACGATTTCCGGCCCGACTTGCCCACACAGGTACGGCACGTCGTGCATGTTCTCGATGAGCAGGCCGTCGAGGCCGGCGCGGGTATAGAGCGCCGCCTCCATGGCCGCCTGGGCGGTGATTTCATCCAGACCGGCACGCTGCCGCGGGGTCCCGGGCAGCGCACCGACGTGGATCATGCCGAGAATCGCTTTGGGCGGCAGAAGTCGCTCGAGACTGGGCACAGCGTGGTCCTCGTCCAGGTCAGGATGATCGTTGCGGGCGCACCGTACCGCGGGGTGGAAGACGAGACAACAACAGATGGTCGGCCGGCGCTCGCCGCCCGCCCAGGCCCCCCGCGGACCCCGCTCATTCCGGCGGTTTGCACTTGCTGCAAGGCGTACACCCGCGGGCCCTGGCCGCTTTCACCGTCAGCGCGGTCGCGCCGTTGCGGGAGTATTGGCAAGCCTTTGTGTGGTACTTCCGGCCGCTTGCGGTGACGTAGACGAGGGCCTCTTCCGGGCTGCTCGGCTGCGTGGCCGCCGTGTCTGAGCTAACCGCCCGATTCTGCGGATTCGCGACGGGCCGTGTGTCTGCCGCCGCGTCCGCCAGTTCGTTCGAATGCGACGCCCAGAGCCCCTTGCGCGCCTGGCGTGCGATTTGTTCGTAGGCCCGCAGTAGCGGCTCCTGGCTGAAGCGCCCGGTGGCCGACACACGCGCGTAGCCCTGACGCACGAGTTCGAGACCGATCAGCAGCCCGTCCGGCGCGCGGTAGGCATGCGCCCACGTGCGGCCCTCGCGGTCGCGGTGCGGCCAGTCGGGTTCATATTCCAGGTAGACGGACTCGCCGACCAGCAGGCGGGTCAGAAACGCACGCGCCTCAACCTCGCATCCGTCCCGTTTGGGTATCTCGACACCGATCAACCGGATGACCCGCTGTTCATCTGGCACGCGGGCGACCAGCACGTCGCCGGCGCGGACCTCGACCACCGCGCAGCCGGGCTGGTCGGCGAAGTCCTTGAGCGGCGGTGCCGGGGGATGCTCTGCGGCGCGGGATGCAGCGGCGACCAGTGCCACCGCGAGGATCAAGAAATGGACGCGATGCATACCCAACTCCCGGGCACAGGTGTTGCGGGTTTCTTATACGATCTGCGGGCGGAGCTGTCGAGCGGCAGAGTCGAGAGTTCGCTTCCAGGCGCAGGGTCTTGCCCGACGAGTGGCCGCCTGCTAAACTGACCGGTCTGTAACGTAACCCGGAGAGATACGATGTCGATCGACCGCTCACTACGCCTGAAGAGCTCGCTGGAGCGCCACCGCAACGTGCTCAGCCGGGCCGAACGGGTGGCTTCGCTTGCCCAACTCGAGCAATGGCGCGACGGGCAGAGCCCGCTGCACCTGCCCAAAATCGCGCACCGCAAGTCCAAGGTCGTCAAGAAGAAAGCGAAGACCGAGG
>JAGVEP010000133.1 GCA_020058145.1 Phycisphaerae bacterium
GCGGCGGTCCGTTTGGGTCGCGGCTCTCCAGGACCGGCACGAAGCGCTTTTTGCAGTCCTCGCAGTACCACAGCGGGTACACGGCACGCTGCTCACATTTCGGACAGCGGTGCGGAGCTTCCTCTTCGCGCGGGACGCTCAACTGCGCTTCGGACTTGCAGGCCAGGCACATCCCGTCGATCGAGTAGTGTGCGGCGTTGACGGCTACGTTCTCTTTGGTGCGGCCGAACAACATGTATCCGGCGCCGCCCACTCCGGCAATGATGATCAGGCCGTACAGCCAATTGCGCACGGTTGGGTTCACCGCGATCCTCCCTTGCTGCTGCGTGTCACCAGCGGTCTGCATTTAACTTCGGGAGCTTCCGCCATACAAGGTTCTCAGTGCGCCAGACGGCATCGAGCTCCTCGGGATACGCGAACGGATGGAAAGCGTCGCGGTGCATTGTGCCGGTCCACTTGCCGCGGCCGTCGAACTTCCTCTGCACCCAACTCGGTTTGAGCGGGTGACCCGTGTCGTTCCAGTCCGGGTTGTCATTGCGGTGCGGGTTGCCGCCCTGAGGACCGAATGCGTACGAGCTGTCTAGGTATCGACTCGGGCTCTCACCCGGCAGCCACGTGAAGACAGCGGACGTATCGACCGTTTCGTACCATACGCTTATGATGTCTGTGAGCCCGCTCGACTTCGGGGTTAGCGAGACCACATGTCCGTCGCGGAAGAGCAGGTTGGCCGAGAGATCACGCCCGTGCCGCCAGCCAATGGCCGTGCCACCCCAGCCGGCGGGCCAGTCCGGGGGCGGTGTGCCGGGGAGTACCTTCGACGCGAACAACCAGGAGGCGTTGATCGAACCAAACCATGACCACCAACCGTCGGCGGCGTAAACCTGCCGCGCAGCATCTTGGGTACGCTCTTCCGGGAAGTTGAAGTGCATCTGGGCGTTGAGCGCGTAGCTGGTGCGCACCCCGCCCTTCGAAGCCTCGTTCACGCCGAACTGATGAACGTACCGGTAGCCGAGAGCAATGCCGTGTTTTCGCGTGACTTCATCCGGCCGCTGGTCGTTGGGACACTGCTGAGCATCCGCGTTTCCGAGAAAACCGAGATCAAACAAGGTGTCGGGCCAGGAATACAGGCACCACGGCTGCTCACCGTTGAGATTCGCGTCGCCATCGTCCCAGCTCGGGCCGTAGCCATTGTTCGTAGATTCGCAAGCCGCCACCGCCTGCCCGATCGAGTGCAGATTCGCCAGGCATTTGGCCTTCTTGGCCTGCTGCCGGGCCGAGTTGAGCGACGGCAGCAGGATCGAGATCAGCAGAGCCATGATGGCGACGACAACCAGCAACTCGATGAGCGTGAAGCCCGGTGCGCAGTGCCGATTCAGACGGGAGGATTTCATTGTTTGCAACTCCCGGTTCTGGAAGTGCCGTGTTGCAGCGACCAGATTACCGGTCTATTGGGTACGCAGACACGTGGAGCGGGACCCGGCGGCCCGGCTCTGGCAGGGATTATAAGCCGGGTCCAGAATCCTGGCAAGGACAATCAGGCGAGCCACCCCGCCAGCTATGCCGCACCCCGCGACAGGCGTGAGCGAGCCGCGCGGCGCCACGCTCTGACGCCTCGTCACGGCTGGCCAAAACGGTATTGACGCGCTGCCGGGCGTGCATGTAGAATCCAGGTTAGCAGGTTTATGGAGCGAGCGAGCCTGGAGGCGGACGGACGAGAAGCACGACAAATCTCGCGGAGATACTCCGGCCGATTCTCGCATGCACGCCTTGACGGCATGGCTTTCCGTGCCGGCCGGTAGAGCGTGCAGGAATTTTGCTGCCGACGGCCGCGCCTGACCGGCCGCCGGGGCGTTTTGCTGTTGAACCGTGTGAGCTTTTGAGGAAAGGTAGGATCGCGATGCGCAAGATTGCTCTTGGCCTGACGATGGCGCTGGTGCTGCCCGCTTGGGCAGGCCCGCCGGTTATTGACGGTTCGGCGACTGATGTCCTCTACGGCACGGCGCTGGTGGTCCAGGATACGCAGACCCAGTTCGGCAATTCGAACCTCGGTCGCCCAGACATCGCCAACGGGTCGGAGATGGATTCCGCCTACGGCGTCGTATTCGAGGGGACGCTGTATCTGGTTCTCGCCGGCAATTTCGAATCTAACGGCAACAAATTCGAGCTTTTCTTCGACACCCGCGCGGGCGGGCAGAACCGGCTGCTGGCGACCAACCCGGGTACCCCCAACGTGGGCCTGCTCCGCATGTCCGACGACGGCAGCGGCAACGGGCTGACGTTTCAGACCGGGTTTGAGGCCGATTTTTGGGTGTCGTTCAACGTCTTTGGTAACCCGCCTTCGATTTATGTCGATTATGCCGAGCTCTATGTCAGCCCGGCCAACTCGGGTGTGCTGTACTACTGCGGTTCTGGGTTGACGAAATGTGCGACCGTCGGCGGGCAGCTCACGGGCGGCGACCCGAATGCCCCCCAAATCCTGCTGACGGTCGATAATAGCAACGTCCTGGGTGTTGACGGCGGCACCGGGATCGGGGATGGCTCCGGCATCTTCACCGGCGCCGAATTCGCCATCCCGTTGTCGGCGATCGGCAACCCGACGGGTTCGTTCACCATCACGGCGTTTGTTAACGGCCAGCAGCACGATTTCGTGTCCAACCAGGTCCTCGGCGGCTTGAGCGGCCTGGCGCCCGATAACCTCGGCGAGCCGCGCGCGGTGAATTTCCAAACGGTCGCGTTCGGTGTGCAAACGCCGTTCACGGTACCGGCCGCCCCTACACCCAAGGGCGCCTGCTGCAACGGCGCGACCTGCACGATCAAGACGCAGACCCAGTGCACGTCGGGCGGCGGTGTTTACCAGGGCGATAACTCGAACTGCGACGGCAATCCCTGTGACGCCACGCCCGCCGGCCAATGCTGCAAGGACGACGGCTACAGCGGCCAGTGCCTGATCCGAACGCAAGCTCAGTGCACGTCGCTGGGCGGCACGTACGGCGGCAACGGCACGACGTGCGAAGCCTGCCCGTGCCTCCTCCCGCCGAAGGGCGCCTGCTGCGTCGGCGGTGGCTGCCAACTTCTGACCCAGGCGGCCTGCCTGGCCGCCAGCGGCACCTATGCCGGTGATTTCACGCAATGCACGACGCCCGACGGTCCCTGCGATAGCGGCGCCTGCTGCACGGGCATCGACTGCGCGATTGCCCTGCGGTTCCAGTGTACCGGCAGCGGCACGCGATTCCTCGGCACCGGTACGACCTGCACGATCGGCATCTGCGACTTCACCATCACCACCCCCTTCGTGGCCGGTGACTTTAACGGCTGGAACGCCGGCGATCCGAACTACGCCATGACGGAGACCCCGGCCGGCAGCCACATTTACGTCAAGGCGATTACGGGCCTCGTGGCGGGTAGCCGGCACGTGTTCAAAATCACCAAGGGTGATTGGAGCGTGAATCTGCCGAGTTCCGGCAATAGCTGGTTCATCGCGGACGGAGCGGGCGGCATCACGATCACGTATGATGCGAACTACAATACTGACGGCTGGATGCCGCCCAAGGACCGCCTCAATGTATCCGTCGACCCCGGCAACTGGACGGCGGTGGGTGACTTTCAGAGCGAGGTGGGCGGTAGCGACTGGAACAACGCCGACCCGAACACCCCGCTGACCGCGCAAGGCGGCGGTATCTACAAATTCACCGCCACCAACATCCCCCCGGCCGCGTACTTCGGTAAGGCCGTCCACACCGGAACGTGGGACGCGATCGGCAACGACAACCGCAGCGAGAACGCGGACAACGTCAGCTTCACGATTTCCGCCGCAACCGACACGCTCAACATTGAGGTCGATGCGTTTATCGGGCGCATCAGGATCGTCGTTACGCCCGCGGGTCCCCCGGTCTGCCGCGGCGACCTGAGTTGCGACGGCATCATCGATTTCGACGACATTAACCCGTTCGTGCTGGCTTTGTCCGATTTCGCCGCGTGGCAGACAACGTATGGGTCGTTGTCACCGCTGAACTGCCCCGACGCGAACGCGGACTGCAACGCCGACACGTTTGTCGGTTTCGAAGACATCAACCCGTTCGTCGCGTTCCTGTCGACCGGAGTGCTGTGCCCGAACCCCTAACGCTTACAACCGGCTTCGAGCGGTGTCGGGTTGAGGAGCCCGGCACCGCGCAGGCCCCAACCAGGAGGTTTTTGGAGATGAGGAAGGCATTTGGAGTCATGGTTCTTTTGGCGCTGGCGAGCACGCTGGCAAGCGCGGACTACTATGTGGCCGGCAGTTTCAACGGCTGGGATCCGGCCGGCTTGTTAATGACCGAGACGCCCCCGGGTTCGGGTATCTTCACGGCGCCCGTGGGCACCGCCTATCGAGAGGAGTTCAAGATCACCGATGGCACCTGGGGCTGGACTTGGCCGAACAGCGGGAATAGCTGGTTCTACCCCGGCACGACGACGATTACCTACGACACGAATGTCTATGCCGACGGCTGGGTCAACAGCACACAGCGCCTCGGTCTGGACTGGGATCCGGAGAATTGGACCGCCGTCGGCGACTGGCAGGGCTGGTCGAACGCCAATCCCGCCACCGCGATGACTTGGCTGGGCGGCGGGATCTACTCCTACGAACAGGACATCGCACCAGGCTGGTGGCAGTACAAGGCTGTCTACACTGGCACGTGGGATGCCATCGGCGCCGATGCCCGCGGCGTCAACTCAGACACGTACTGGTTCGAGACGACCGCGGCCAATCCACACGCGCAGTTCTGGGTGAACGCGCTCAACGGGACCATCAAGGTCGCCGTTATCCCCGAACCGGCCGCGCTGGCCAGCCTGGCATTGCTCGGGCTGGTGACCCGCCGTCGCTAGACGTGCCGCGCGGGTGAGTGACATTCCGGGTGGCGCGGGCGCATAGCCGTCCGCGCCACATTTTTTCGTGGAGTCTTGTCCGCCACGTAGTGTAGTGCCGTGGTCGGTGGGCACGAGTTGGAACAAGCGGTGCGCCGCGAGAGGACCAAGCATGTCAGCGAGGCTATCGGCTGCGGGGCTAACGGGGTTGGCGCTCTTTATCCTGGGCGCCGGGCCGGACAACAACGTCGAATGGAACGGCGTTTCGCACGTTGGCTGGCTCGACCGATCGCCCCTGTGCCCAATTAATGGCGAGAGTTTCACGGTTCGGTTCCAGACCTACCACTATGACATCACAGCCGCGCGCGCGTACGTGAACGCCGGTTCACCCGTGTGGGTGGCTGCGTATTTCGTCGAAAACCGCGGCCCCTATGACATCTGGGCCGCACAGATCCCGGCGACTTCGCCGACCGGAACATCGTCGTACTACATCGAGCTGACGGACGGCACGGACACCGACTATCTAGGCCCTGCGGGGATGTCCGATAACCCTCCGGCCGGCAGTTGGAATATGAACTTCAGCAGTCTGTCGCATGCGCCGCTGGGGGCCACACTCACAAGCGATGGTGGCGCGGCGTTCAGGGTCTGGGCGCCTGCGGCCAGCTCTGCCTACGTGGCCGGTCAGTTCAACAACTGGAATTCGACCAGCCTGCCCATGAGCCGCGACGGCGCGTACTTTGTGCGGAAGGTCGCGGCGCCGGTCAGCACGAACCAGAAATACAAGTATATTTTTCAGCCCGGGACAATCTGGAAAACGGACGCGCGTGGGCGGGCGATGGACGAGGCCGACTACGGCAACACGCTGATCATCAACCCGAGTGCGTACACCTGGGGTGATGCTGCCTTCCAAACGCCTCCGTTTGAGGAGATGGTGGTATACGAATTGCACGTCGGGACGTTTTCCGGTCGCAACGACGGCCTGAATCGGTCGGGCCGCTACCGGGACATCGTCGATACGCACATCAGCCATCTCGAGTATCTGGGCGTGAATGTGGTCCAGTTGATGCCCATCACAGAATTCAACTATTACGAGTCGTGGGGCTACAACCCGATCGACCATTGGGCCCCGGAGAACGCGTACGGCAGTCCGGCCGATCTGAAGTACACGATCGACCAGCTCCACGCGCACGGGATCGCCGTGGTCCTGGACATCGTCTACAACCACTTCTCAGGCAGCGGTAACTACCTGTGGTATTACGACGGCACGCAATTCTATTTCGACAACCCGGCCGTGGAGACGCCTTGGGGCTCGCAGGCCGATTTTGACCGCCTGGAAGTGGCGGACTACTTCGCCGACAACGCGCTGTACTGGCTGGCTGAGTACCACGTGGACGGTTTCCGCATGGACGCCACGCGGTACATGCGGGACAACTTCATTTTCCCGGGTGGCCAGCCCGCCGGCTGGGGACTCGTGCAGCGGATCAACAACAACATCGACGCCCGCAAGATCCAGGCGATCTCGATCGCCGAGGAGCTGCCAAACGAGCCGATGGTCACGACGCCGACGGGCAGCGGCGGAGCCGGCTTCGATTCGCAATGGCACGACCAGTGGAATGACGATCTGCGGCAGGAGATTTTCGACGCCGCCTATGGCGACCCGGAAATGTGGAAGGTGCGCGACGCGCTGCTCGCCAGCGGCTATCCGAACAAGACCAACCTCGTCCGCTACGTCGAAAGCCACGACGAGGCTGCCTATGGTCGGCTCGCAGTCGCCATCGACGGCACCGATCCATATAGCCTCTGGGCCAAGGGCCGTTCGAAGCTGGCGCAAGGCCTGACGATCCTGGTGCCTGGAATTCCGATGTTCCTGCAAGGCGGGGAATGGCTGGAGGACACGGCGTTCGGCAGCGGCTTCGCTAACCGCATCGACTGGTCCAAGGCCACCAGCCGGGCGCCGATCGTTCAATTCTTCCACGACGTGATCGCGGTTCGCAAGGGCAACTGCGGCTTCCGTTCAAATGCGGGTTTTCAGGTACACCATGTCGACGACACGAGCAACACGATTGCCTTCCACCGCTGGTGTACCGACGGCAACGACCTTGTGGTGGTGGCGAGCTTCAACAACAGCGACTTGACCGGCTACCGCGTCGGCTTCCCGCAAAACGGGATGTGGTACGAGCTGCTCAACAGCCAGGCGCTGGACTACCTGGGCAATGGCTCTGGAAACGGCGGTTCCATCGTCACGGAGGCCGTTCCTTGGGATGGGATGCCCTACTCGGCTGCCATCACCGCACCCCAGATGGGCCTGCTGGTATTCCGCTTCAGCCAGCCGCCGCCGACTCCGGGCGATCTGACCTGTGACGGCATTGTGGACTTCGACGACATCAACCCGTTCGTACTGGCGATCTCCGATCCGGCGGCCTATCAGTTGGCTTACCCAACGTGCAACATCCTGAACGGGGACTGCAACGGGGACGGGCTCGTCGATTTTGACGACATCAACCCGTTCGTGGCGTTGCTGAGCGGCCTGTAGCGCGGGACGCGGGTAACCGAACGCGGGGGAAAAGGAATCCGAGCCGGGCCGTGTTGGCCCGGATTCTCCTTGCCCGCGCTGGGACTCGGACCGCATGGAAGGATCACATGACAAGTCATGGCGAACTGAAACGTGGTTTCTGGGCCCTGTGGATGGTTTGCGTTGCGGGGGCTTCGCGCCCGGGTCACGGGCTGGCCGCGGAGAAGTCGATCCGAGCAACCGGCCGATGGATCGAGTTGGAAGACCAGATAGCGTTGCGCAAGGCCGCCAGCGCGTTCAATGCGTAGCAGAGGAGGAGAGCATATGAGAGAGAAAACGAGAATGATGAGGCATTCGCATTTCATGGTGCCGGTGATGGCGCTGCTGATCGGCGGCGGTCACGCGGTTGGGGGCGGCTTCGTGCTGGTGACGGAGCGTGAAGGCACGATGGTGGCGAAGATCAGTACGACCACCGACCAGATCATTGGTCGGGCGACGATCGGGAACGTGCCCAGCGAGATGGCGGTGGACCGTCTCCGCCGGTGGGTCTACGTCTCGGCCCATCTCGACCACAAGCTCGTGGTCCTCAACGCGGACACCCTGGCCGCGGCTGACGTGGTCATTCCGGGACTGGGCAAGCTGCCGATCGGGGTGGCCATCACCCCTGACTACCGGCGGGTGCTGGTGACGACGCGCGGGACCGACGGTGTGATCAGTTCCGACGACCGCCTGGACGTGGTGGAACTCGATACGTCGGCATGGCCGCCGACAGGGTCACTGGTCAGCTCGATCCCCACCGGGCTGCATCCCATCAAGGTGTGCATCGACCACGATGGGCGCTACGCCGTGGTGGCGGTGCGCAACGAGCCGGCCATTCTCATCGTGGACCTCCAGACGTACGCGATCGTCGGGCAAGCGGAGAATCTGCCTTCCGATGCCGAGCCGGAGGGGTGCGACGCCCATCCCTCCGACCCGCTCATCTACGTGACGTTGCACGGGCCGATCAGCACCATTGAGGTCGTCGATCTGGTCACGCTGAGCGTCAGCCGACACGTTCCGATCGTCCACACCCCCCCAGCCCGGCCGAGCATGGGCGTGTTTACGCCGGACGGAACCCGCTTTTATGTCTCCGGGCAAACCGTCAACAAGGTCTTTCTGTTCGAGACCTCCGACCCATACAATCCCGTGCAGAACATGTCCGTCCAACTACCCGTAGGACAGCAACCGCATGACATCGTTTATCTCCCGGACGGGCGTGCCTATGTGGCCAACACCAACAACCAGCAGCCATTCGGGAGCCTGGCTGTCATTCACAACTATATGGCGTCGCCCACGAGCAGCGGGCCGATCCTGACGGGTTTGGCCGGTCCCCTCAACTTTGCGAACTTCGCGTGGAATGCGCTCGGCGACCTGAACTGCGACGGCGTCGTCAACTTCGACGACATTAACCCATTTGTAGTGGCGCTGAGCGACCCGGCGGCGTACCAGGCCGCGTACCCGAGCTGCAACATCATGAATGGTGATTGCAACGGGGACGGGTTCGTCGATTTTGACGATATCAACCCGTTCGTCGCCCTGCTCAGCGGCTGACCCTTGAGAGCCTAACCCGCCGTCAAGGGCTGACGGTTTCGCCCGGGCCGGAAGGAAGGACCACATGACAAGTCATGGCGTGCCGGAACGCACCAAGCGCCTGCAACAGAACTGGTGCGGCACCGGCTCTTAGCCCGAAGTTCCGGGACGTGATAGAGGGTAAATGACGCTGCCGCAACGAGTTGGTGGCGATTTCGTGCGGCGGAGCGTAGGCATGTAATTGTGATGTATATCGCTTGATATGTCGGATGAGTGTGATACTA
>JAGVEP010000211.1 GCA_020058145.1 Phycisphaerae bacterium
CAAACGGCCGCGACACACGGCGAGGTGCTCGCCCGCCCGCACCAGGCAAACCCAGTTCTTGTCGGGCGTCAGGCGCGCTTCGTTGGGCAGCGGAAAGCGGGCCAGACCGTCGCGAAACTCGGCCGTGACGGGGGCGAACGACGAGTGCATCCAGAAGCGTGCCGTGAGCCGTGCGGGCGGCGCGTTCGTGGCCCAAACCAGCACGTGCTGGGTCCCGACGAAGCAGGCCGCGGCCAGGTCGCTCACCACGACGAGCCGCTTAATCGTTTGCGGTCGTCCGTCGCCGGCGGTGGCTTTGACGAGCACCACATAAGCGCCCGGCGGCGCGGAGAATTCGAGCGGCGGATCAATGGCCTGCGCGTCCCACCACGCGAACCGATCGGCGGCACGCGTGCTCAATTCGCGGGCCACAACCACCGCGCCGGATTCGGACAGCAGCGCTTCGCTCCGGCCGGTACGGAGCCCGGCCGCTACATTCGGCCGCGTGCGCTGGGAGCCGAGCCATGCCTCGATGTCAACTTGCCGCACCTCGAACTGCACGGCCTCGCAGCCGCGCACGCGGAGTTGCGCACGCACCGTCTGTCCGGTCGGGACGGTGGCCGGCAGTTCCAGGTCGAGTTGTGGCCGGGTGATCTTGCTCAGCCGCTCGTCGGTGCGCGTCCGCAACTCGCCCCGCCATTCCTGCGCGACGCGCTCGTAGAGCCGCACCGCGGCGCCCCACTGCGCATTCGCCTCGTAATACTCGGCCAGACGCACGGCGGCCGCGGCGCGCGTGGCCGAGAGCGTGGACGCCGCGGCGAGGCGCTCCAGTAGCTCCACGCCGTCTGCCGGCGCCTCGGCGCTGTCGATCAGAAACCGGGCCAGAACGAGTTCGTACCGCTCCAGCGCCTCATTCCGGCCGGTACGGAGCCCGGCCGCTATAGCGTGCTCAGCCAGGGCCTCGATACGCGGGCGAAGAGCCTCAATTTGCGCGCGGCGAATCGCATTTGCGGCGGGCGGGCTCGGTGGCCGCGGTACGCCGAACCGCGCCGGTGTCAGCTCCCATTCGCTGTGGCGTGCCCAGGCCTCGGCCAGCGCGATGAGCGCCTCGGTCCGGCGTTCCTGCGGTCCTGCGGCCGCGAAGCCGGTGGCGGCGCGGTCGAGCGCGTCCAAGGCTGTCGCTGTTTCGGCCAGTGCCGTCAGCGCGACGCCAACAGCCAGATTGCACTCCGGCTCGTCCCGCAGCGTCGGGTCCGTTTCCGTGAGCTGTTTCAGGCGCGTGCGGCCCTCTTCGCGGTCCGCACGGGCCGGCAACCGCAGCAGGCACAGGGACTCGATGACCGCGGCATCCACTCGCCACTGGCCCTCGCCAGGGCCCGTCAGCAGTTGGCGACAAAGCTGCTGCGCCTCGGCATACTCGCCGGTACGGTAGGCCGCCAGGGCGCCGGACGCCTCGGGCGACCACAGCCGCTTGGGCGAGTTGGCGGGCTGGCGTGTGCCACTGCTCTGTGAGCAGCGCGCTTCCCGCGCCGGGACGGTGATGCCGCCCAGCAAGATCGCGATGACTGCGGTTCGGCAACGGCGTAAAGCAGCAAGTCGAGCGCTCGGCATTCGCACGTTCTCCAATTTGCCAGCGCCCGTGTGGCACCGGCTAATAGCCGGTGTCCTCCGGCCACGCGGGGGCGCGGGCCGCTACGCCGGCGGCACTTGCACCTGGCCGCTCACCGTGGTGAAACACTGCCCCCCAATGGTGACGCGGTGGCCGTGCGGCGTCGCTTCGACCAGCGCACGGATCAGGCCGCCACGGTCGCCGGGGCGCCCCTGAGCACAGAACAGGCCGGACTTGCCGGCCGCACTGCCCACGGCGCCGTTGGCCACCAGGTACGCGGCCAGCGGGCCGTGTACGCTGCCCGTCACGGGGTCTTCGTTGACGCCGACCGCCGGGGCGAAGAAGCGCGAGTGCACGTTCACCGCCGGCGTGAGTGTTTCGGTCGTCGCCACGCAGAAGCCGCGAATCCCGCTACGCCGCGACCACGCCGCCAACTCGTCGAACCGCGGCTGTAGGTTCACCAGCGTCTGCCAGTGCCGAACGAAGTAGATCACGTCGTCATCGCGCGTCCGCACAGCCGGCCAGGCCGGATCGAGGTCGTCCACCGTCAAGCCGAGCAGTTCGCACGTACGCATTGGGTTCGTGTTGTCCGGCTTGAGGCCGGCAGCGGGCATTTGGAGCCACCAGATGAGTGCGTTGTACGGATCCGGCAGTGTTTCGGGCCGCAGTTGCAGCAGCCCGGCCGCCGTGTCGAAGGTCAGCATCGTCTCCGGGCGGGCGAACAAGTTGGCCCGCAGCCCGGCTTCGACCAGGGCGTGCGCTGCGGCCAGCGTCGCGTGCCCGCAGAAGCGAACCTCGGCCTGCGGCGTGAACCAGCGCAAGCGCAGCGGCCGGTGGAGGTCATTGGCCCGGCTGACAAACGCGGTCTCGCTAGCGTTGATCTCGCGCGCGATGCGCTGCATCTGGTCGTCCGTCAGCGCATCGGCGTCGAAAACAACCCCGGCAGGATTGCCGCAGAAGGGCTGTTCAGCAAAGGCGTCGACCAGGAAGAACCGCAATGTGTCCGGCATGTGTGGCTCCCGACGACCGGCGGCCCATCCGCCACGTCACGGCAATGTATACGCCCGTAGCGTGTCCATTTCCAGTGCCACCAGGTGCGTATTGTCCCACGCGGCTTGCGAAACATACCCGGTCGGGGCCAGCGTCCAGGAGCGGGGCAGCGGACTGGGTTCGCCAGCGCTGCCATCCTCCGGCCGCAGACCGACACGCACCAGCGCGAGCGTCGGAACGTAGATGCCCGGCGCTATGTACAGCGCGTACAGCTCATTGTCACCCAGGTGCCAACCGAGCAGGCGGTTCGGAGCGACTCGGCGGCAGGCCCCGAGTACGCGGCCCGTCAAGGCGTCGAAGACAACCGGGCCGAGACTGTTGCTAGCGACGGCCCGCCAATCGGTGCGCGTGAGAGTCTCGATGCTCAGCCGGGAGCTTTCCACGCCCGTTCGACCCCACGCGCGCTGTCCGGTCAGCAGGTCATACGCCACCGGCCGCGTGCCAGCGCCGACCAGCAGCCGCAGGTGCGCTCCCTGCTCGGCATTGAACCCAAGCCGATCGTCCACCGCCACGGTTGCGGCGCGCACGCCGGGAAGATCGAGCGCGGTCTCGTGCGCCACCCCGATTGGAGTCCACAGCGCAGCCCGCGTCGTCCAAACCATGCATAGTCCGCTCCGTGTCAAAGTGCTCCACAGCGGCCAGTCGGTGTCCATTGCGACGATCCGCGGCGTCGGAGGCGTATCCGCTAGGTGGAAGAACGCGGCGCTGACACGTCCAGCGCACGCCCACAGCACCACCGCTGCCCGGCTGTCGCCAACGTGCAGACGAGCGGTCGCTGGCATCCGCCCGAGCGACAGTTCCCACCGTGGCCGCCCGTCAGCCGCGCTGAGCCACACGACCCGACCGTCGCGGTTCAACGCCAGCAGCCCCGCCGGCGTCCGCGCTGCCTGAACCCAACCCGCCAGCGTCTCGGGATCCCCGGCGAGTTCCTCTCCTTCGACGTGCGGCTGACCAAAGCACCAGCGTAAAGTCGGGTGTTCCAGGAGATCAAGGGCGTACACCGCCTGGCGGTCAAAGCAGTAGGGTGTGTCAGTGTGCGTCCCCGCCGCCAGTCGCACGCCCGGCCGCGCGGTGACCGATTCGGTCATCAGCGCTTGCCCCGTGGCCGCGTCGAGCACGTAGAGGCCGCCTGCGGAGGTCGCGACCAGAATACGGGACTGCTCCGAGCGCCCGACGCTGGCCAACCACTCGACCCGGCCCGGTGCCTGCCAGGTCCAGACGGGCTCGAGGTAACGAGCCGGA
>JAGVEP010000274.1 GCA_020058145.1 Phycisphaerae bacterium
CATCTTCGAACGCCGCCCAACCGGGCGCCGCCGTGTTCTCGTACAGCCGCCAGCCCTGCACCGTGGTCGCCACCAGATCGCAATCCGCGGGTGGCGGCCAACCGTCGTCGCACAACAGAATCCAACCGACGTTGTAGCTCCGCATCCAGCTCGTAGCACTCAGCAGCGCCGCCGCAGAATCAGTCTCCCCCCACGGCTTGAAGCCAAAACGGCTGACCAGCGAACGTGGTTGCAGCGGACCATAATCGGTCAAGGTCACAAGTTGCGCGAGCATGTTGGTATTGGCCACGGCTTTGTCCAGCGACAGGACGTACTCGCCTGGCGTTCGCGCCTGGCGCCCCGTGACCACCCACAGCCGGTGGGACGACGCGCGCACCAACTCCATCCAATCCGCCGACGAATTGGGCAGCACGAGTTCCCGCGGGCTGGAGATTCCCGCCGGCACGTCGATCGTCCAACCGACCACGCCCAGGTCCGCCGCCAGCACCACACCGAGCAGCCACATCAGCCGCCGCTGTTTCCACCGCTGTACGGCGAGCCCCAAGCCCAGCCAGGAAACGCCAATCGTCGCCAGCGGCACCCAAACCGCGGGGCTGGCCGGGTGCAGCGCTGCGGCCACCCCCGCCCGCGCTGTGCCCGCTAGAAACGGGACGGTCGCAACGACCAGGAGCAGCGGCAACCCCACCAGTAGCACCGGCACAACGATGCCGCGCCGTGTCCAACGCCCGATGATCGCACGCAGCCGCACGCGCTCCGGCGACGGCGCCGCCTGAAGATCATGGAGCGTGACCGCCGCCAGCGCGGCGATCGCCAGGTTGACCAGCAGCATGGCCCGTGCCGGACAGCGGAACAGACTGCTGCCGGGGATGCGATACACGAGCGGGCAGAGTGGCCCGAAGTCGCCGAGCGCCAGCAGCAGCCCAATCAACCCGAGGAGGACCCACGGCCGGCGGCGTGGATCGTAGCGCCAACCACGGCGTAGCGCAAAAATCGCCAAAATCAGCGGCAGCACGCCCGCATAGACGAACTGCTCGACCTGGTGCGACGGGCCCCAATACGGCTGCGGAAAGAAGTTCGGCGTGCGCTGACCCAAGAGCATCGGAAAGACGAGCCCGATCGTCGATGCCGGATGCCAGCTATTCTCGACGAAGTCCGCGTAGGTCCGTTCGACCCGCGTACACAGCCGCAGATAGTCGAACGTCGGCATCCACTGTATGGCGAATAGGCCCGCGGCCAGTGCGCAGGCGACGAGCCAGCATCCCAGTCCGCGCAGGGAGCTTGGTGTCCCGAAGGTCACCCGCCGCCGACGCGGCCGGGATTGACGGTCCTTCCCCCCACTCACGACACTTCCCAGCACGAATACGAGGGCAGCGAGTGCGGTTAGCAGGGCGATTTGGACGTGTCCGGCGTAGGCCTGGACCGCGAGTACCCCCGCCGCGCTCACCAACCGCATTCGTCCGCCGCCGGGAAACCGCCCGGCCGGCGTCGCCGAGCCTTGGGCGTAGCGCTGGAAGCGCCACAGGACCCACGGCGTCCACGCCGCCGCGTGCTGCATCGCGAAATGCGCCCGATGGGCCAGCATGAACCCACAAAAGGCGAACGCGATGCCGCCAAAGAGCGCGGCGGGACGATCGAGCAGCATGGCCCGTAGCAGGCGGTACATGCCCCACAGCGCCAGACTGTAGTGCAGCCAGAGCGAGAGCGGATACGCCTGGAGCGGCGGCAGTCCGACGAACAGCCAGGTGCAGGGGTACCAGACCGCGGTTTGCGGGTCCGCCGCGAATGGTCGCGTCAGTCCGACCCACGGATTGAGCCACGGCCAAGCGCCGCTACGGATCGTCTCGCCGAAGAAGACCCGCGTCGGATAGTAATAGAGGATGTCATCTTCGCCGGCGCCGAGACCAGCAAGCCGCCAAACCGGCGCGAGCATCAAACCGGGCAGCGCGATAGCCGCCAGAGCTACGATAAGCCGCCAGGTGCGCATCGCGGGGATGGTACCGCGAGCCAGATCGTACGACGACCGTACCGCGCTACGGGCAATGTGTTCCCAACAGTGCCACGAATGGGCTGATGTCGTCGAAATTCACGGTGCCATTCTGGTTGCAGTCACCCTGCAGCCAGCGGCAACTCGGATACGCCTCCTCGTATCCCGTCGGATCGCTGAGCGCCAGCACGAACGGGTTGATGTCATCGAAACCCACGTCGCCGTCGCAGTCCATGTCGCCCAGCGGCGGGACGAGCAGCAGCGCCGCGGCGCTGCGGAACGACCCACAGTCGTCGGTGACCACCACGTCGTAGTGTCCGCAATCGTCGTGCACGACGGGGTTGATGTGCAGCGCATTGGTCGTCGTGCCCGTCACGCGACCGTCGTCGACGAGATTCACGCCGTCCTTGCGCCACTGAAACTGCGGTGTGCCGGTGGTTTGCACGGTCACGGTCAGGAGCGTCGCAGCACCGGCGAGCGCCGGCTGGCTGGGCGGCGGTCCCTGAAGGACTGTCGACATGCTGGTATTAGTCAGCGACCAAGTATCCGCGGTCAGATAGTAGTTGCCGGTGTAATAGAGCCCCCCGAACAGCACCACCTGTCCGCGCGCCACGTCGTAGGCGATGGTCGAATAGCAGCGCGGCGACGGCCCCGCGATCACGCGCGCGGTCCAGGCTTCGCCGTTCCATTCCCACGTGTCGCCGAGATTCAACCAAGCCCCGTTTGGCATCTGCATGAGACCGCCAAACAGGACCACCCGCTGGCGCACCGGGTCATAGGTCATGGTGTGGCCCCAGCGTGCTGGGGGTCCGGCGACCGCCCGCTGGCTCCACGCCTGTCCGTCCCATTCCCATGTATCGCCGCACGCCGCCGTGTCATACCCGCCAAACAGCAAGGACACGCTCCGGGCCGCATCGAAGGCCATGCTGGCATAGCGCCGCGCGGACGGACCGGTTGTGGCGCGCTCCTCCCACGCGCTGCCGTTCCATTCCCAGGTATCCGCATAGTTGTCGGCCCCGCACCAGCCGCCGAAGAGGACGGTCCGATCGCGGCCCGCGTCGTAAGACAGGGCGTGCCCAAAGCGTGGCGGCGGGCCGCTGGCGGCGACCAGCGTCCAAGCGGTTCCATTCCATTCCCAGCTTTGCGCCGTGCAGCCCGGTACCGCGCCGCCGAAGAGCAGGCTGACGGCGCGCGCCGCATCAAAGACCATGGCGTGGGAGTCGCGCCCCGCGGGAGTGCCGCTCGTCCGGACGTCCCAGGCGGTTCCATTCCATTCCCAGGTGTCCGAGAAGCTCGGCGGAACGCGCGTACCGCCAAAGAGTACCGCCCGGTTGCGCACGGAATCGTAGGTCATGCTGTGGGCATAGCGCGGCGCGGGACTGTCAGGGTACTTCAGCGTCCAGGCGTTGCCGTCCCACTCCCACGTGTCGCCGAACTGGTGGCCCGGCGAATAGACGTTTCCGCCAAAGAGCACCGCCCGGCTGCGGCTGAGGTCGTACGCCAGGGCATGCCCATAGCGGCCCGGGGGTCCGGAGGTGGCCCGTTGCGTCCAGGCGCTCCCGTTGAACTCCCACGTGTCGGTCTGTTCCCCCGGACCATCGCGATAGCCGCTGAACAGCAGCACGGTCTGACGCGCGGCATCGTATGTCATCGCATGCGTGTAGCGCCCGGAAGGACCGCTGACGCTGCGTTGCGCCCAGGCGGCGCCATTCCACTCCCACGTGTCGCTCAGGTTGAACGCGCCTCCGAACAGCACCGTCACCTGGCGGTTGGCATCGTAGGCCATGGCGTGGTAATAGCGTGCGCTGGGACCGGCGGTGGCCCGCAGCGTCCACGCGGTTCCATTCCATTCCCACGTGTCGGCCTTTTGGATGCCGTCGAGACCGCCGAACAGGACGACGACCCCGCGGCTGGCGTCGTAGGCCAGGCTGTAGTTGCGACGTGCGCTGGGGCCGGCCGCGACCCGTTGCGTCCACGCCTGGCCGTTCCACTCCCACGTGTCGCCGAGCAGTGCGCTGCCGTAATTGGCCCCGCCAAAGAGCACGGTCACGCCGCGGGCGGCATCGTAAGCCAGCATGTGGCCCCAGCGCGGCGCCGGCCCGGTCGTCGACCGCAGCGTCCACGTCAGGCCATCCCATTCCCAGGTATCGCCGAGCGCCGCCGTCTCCGTCCACCCGCCGAACAGCACCGTGACGTGCCGAGCGGAGTCGTAGGCCATGGCGGGGTAGTGGCGCGGCGGCGGGCATGCCAGGCTCCAGTGCGTGCATTCGTCGGCGTGGGCTTCACGCATACAAACAGGCGGAAGCGTGAAGAGGGCTGCAAGCAGCACGGGGCGGCACAGCTTCGGGTTCGTCAGTCGTGGTCTCCGGACACCCAACATGCTACATTCTCCTGTGTCGCTACGCGGGCGAGTCAAAACCGCCCTGCACGAACGCCCTCATGGGCAGTGCGTTCCTAACAACGCAATAAACGGGCTGATGTCGTCGAAGTTCACCGATCCGTTGCCGTCGCAATCCGCCTGGAGCCAGCGGCAGTACGGGAACAACTCCTCATACCCGGCCGGGTCGCTCAGTGCGAGCACGAACGGGTTAATGTCGTCGAAATCGACGTCGCCGTCGCAGTCCATGTCGCCCAGCGGCGGAACGTACAGATGCGCCGGCTCGGTAACGAGGGCGCCGCAGTCATCCGCTAACCAGACGTCGTAGACTCCACCATCGGCACACGCGGCAGGGCTGATGTGCAACGTATTTGTCATCGCGCCGGTAATATGGTCGTTGTCAACCACATCCACGCCGTTCCGACGCCACTGGTAGTACAGCTCACCGGCGCTGGTCGTCGCGACGACCGACAGGGTAGCCGACTCACCGGCCCAAACGACCACGCCAACAGGTTGCTGCGTGATGTCGATGAACGGGGAGGCGAAGAGGATCGTACCGGGGCTGCCGTTCTGCCAGCCGGTGCCGCCGTTGGCCGTGATCTGCGGCGGGAACATCTGCCAATCGCAGGTGTAGATGGCGATTCGTCCGCCGCCGCCGCCGCCGGGCTCGCTGTAGCAGCCCTTGTTGCCGCCGTTGGCGGTGATCGTGCCGGAGCCGGCGAGTGCGCCAGCCGCAAGCCACAGGCTGCCGCCGGAGC